>CAYWBE010000143.1:0-4825 GCA_964456295.1 uncultured Candidatus Nemicrothrix sp. | reverse complement strand
CCGTCCTCGTTGAGGTTGACCGTGGCGCTGGACTGCTCGCCGATGTTGAACCAGAACCCGGAACCCACACCGCGGGCTGCCCCCTCGGGCACCGGCGAGCGGTAGTGCTCCGAATCGCGGATGGCCTCCAGGCACTCCACGAAGCCGATCCTCGGATGGGGACTACCCATGGCCGTGGGGTCGCCCTCAACCACGGCGTTCTTCAGCCGCAACTCGATGGGGTCCATGTCGAGCCCCTGGGCGATCTCGTCGATCACCGACTCGATGGCGAAGGCGGCCTGGGGCGCCGACGGTGCCCGGTAGGCCGCCGACTTGGGCGTGTTGGTCAACGCCCCGACGGCCTCCAGCTTCAGGTTGGGGAACTTGTAGGACGCCACCGACATGGCCCCCACGAAGCCGGCCATGTCGTTGGTGCAACCCACGGCGTAGCCGATCCAGCCGTCGATGGCCGTCATCTCTCCGTCGTTGGTCGCCGCGATGCGGATGCGGGACTTCGACGCCGGCGCCGGCCCAGTGGCCCGCAGCACCTCGTCACGGGACATGACGATCTTGACCGGCCGGCCACTCTTCTCCGACAGGCGGGCCGCCACCGGCTCGAGGTAGATGGTGGTCTTGCCCCCGAAGCCGCCGCCGATCTCGGCCGGCGTCACCTTGATCCGCGCCGTGTCCCAACCCAACACCGCGGCGGTCTGGGACCGGACCCGGAAGTGGCCCTGGGACGAGGCCCAGATGTCGGCCTTGCCATCGGCCCCCACGTCGACCACGCAGGCGTGCGGCTCGATGTAGCCCTGGTGCACCCAGGCGGTGTCGAACTCCCGCTCCACGACCAGGTCGGCGGCCTCGAATGCCGCCTCGACGTCGCCCCGTTCCAGCGGGGTGACGGTGGCCAGGTTCGACGGATCGTCGCTGCCGCTGAACGCCGTCCGGTTGTCCTCGTTGGCCATCGGCGCACCGTCGGCGAGCGACTCGTCCAGGGACAGCACCACGGGCAACAGGTCGTACTCGACCTGGATGGCCGCCGCGGCGGCTTCGGCCTCGGCCCGGGTCGACGCGGCCACCGCGGCCACCACGTGGCCCACGTACAGGACCACGTCACGGGCCATGAGGTTGATGGCGGTGTCCCGCTCCGGGTTGCCCACGGCCAGGGCCGGGAAGTCGTCCCCGGTGACCACGGCCTTCACACCGGGCATGGCCTCGGCCGCCGAGGTGTCGATGGAGACGAGCCGGGCGTGGCCGTGGGGCGAGCGCAGGAACGCCCCGTGCAGCTGACCCGGGAGGTTCAGGTCGGCGGCGAAGCGGGCCTTGCCCACCACCTTGTCGTAGCCGTCGTGGCGGATGGGTCGGGTTCCGACCCACTTGTAGGCCGGGCGGTCCTCGGTGACGGTCATCGGGATGCTCCCCTCAGCTGCACCGCAGCCTCCTGGACGGAACGGACGATCTTGTCGTAGCCCGTGCACCGGCAGAGGTTGCCGGCCAGGGCGTAGCGGATCTCGGTCTCGGTCGGGTCGGGGTTCTCGTCCAGCAGGGCCTTGGCCGACACCAGGAACCCGGGGGTGCAGACCCCGCACTGCAGCGCGGCGCCCTCCAGGAAGGTCTGCTGGAGCGGGTGGAGGTGGTCGCCGGTGGCGATGCCCTCCACGGTGACGATCTCGCATCCCTCGGCCTCGGGGGCGAACATCAGGCAGGAGCAGTTGATCCGCCCGTCGACCAGCACCGTGCAGGCACCGCAGTCGCCGGTTCCGCAACCCTCCTTGGCTCCGGTGAGGCCGAGTTCGTCCCGCAGGGCGTCCAGCAGGGACGTACCGTCGTTGGCCAGGAAGTCGACCTCGTCCCCGTTGACCGTGCAGGACACGTGGGTCCGGGACCGCTTGTTGGTGGTGTTGCTCATGGGATCAGGCTCCGTTCTGCGCACGTTCGACGGCGATGGCCGCGGCACGCCTGGCCAGGACACCGGCCACCTGCCGGCGGTAGGCGATGGTGCCCCGCTTGTCGTCGATGGGGTTGCAGGCCGCCGATGCCGCCTCGGCCACCGAGGCCAGGGCGGTGGCGTCGATCCCGTCGCCGGTGACCGTGGCCCCCACCAGGGCGGCGGCCGCGTCGGGGACGACCACGGCGGTCGGGGCGACGGCTCCGAGCACGACGGTGGCGTCGCTGATCGAGTCACCGTCCAGGGTGACACGCACCGCGGCACCCACGATGGCGATGTCCATCTCGGTCCGGGGGATCATCCGCAGGTAGGCGTCTCCGGTATCGGCCGGAGGGTCATCCAGGGTGAACTCCACGATGAACTCGCCGTCGGCCAGCGACGTGCTTCCGGGGCCGGTGACCACCTCGGCGGCCGGCACGGTCCGGGTGCCGCCGGCCGTGGCGATGACCGCCTGCCCACCGTTGGCGATCAACGCCGGCACCGAGTCGGCGGCCGGCGAGGCGTTGGCCAGGTTGCCGCCCAGGCTGGAGCGGTTCTGGATCTGGTCCGAACCGATCAGGCCGGCACCCTCGGACAGGCCGGGGAACGCCGCGGTGAACGCCGCGTCGCCGGTCAGGTCCGCGGTGGGCGTGGCCGCACCGATGGTCCAGTGCCCGTCCTCGTGGGTCACCGCGGTCAGCCGCTGGATCCCCTTGAGGTCGACCAGCATCGACGGTGCCGGTCGTCCGGCCCGCATCTGCGGGACCAGGTCGGTGGCCCCCGCGAAGACCTGTGAACCGGGGTTGTCGGACAGCAGCGCCTGGGCCTCGTCCACCGTCGCCGGAGCGGCGTATCTCATCTGGCGTCTCCCTCTCCGCGGGCCCCGTCGGGGCCCGCCACGATCACCGTTGTCTAGTCGCCGCCCCGAGTCCCGCCCAACTCCGGTTCCCGCCGACGTGGATCACCCGGTGAGGGCGCCGATCCAGTCGGCCACCGCGTCGCACACCGCCCCGTCGGCGCCCCTCAGGTCATGGCGCTTTCCCTCCAGGCGGACCACGGTGACCGGGCCGGGGATGGCCCCGAGGTGGGCGTCGAACTCGTCGGGCGACCCGAACTCGTCGCGGTCGCCGGACACGAACAGGCAGGGCACGTCGATGTCCCCGAAGTGGTCGACCCGGAGGTTCTCCGGCTTCTTCGGCGGGTGCAGCGGATAGCAGACCAGCACCAGCCCAGCCGCCGGCAGCCCCTCGGCCACGGCCATGGAGCACATGCGCCCGCCCATGCTCCGGCCGCCCAGGACCAGGCGGGAGGGGTCGAGGTCGAACTCGTCGGCCATGGCCGCCACGCCGGTCCGGACCTCGGCCACCAGGGTCGGAGCCCGGTCCGGGAATCGACGACCGGCCGTCCGGTAGGCGAAGTCCATCCGCTGGACCGGCAGGGGCGAGAGGCGCTCGGCGAGGGCCACCAGGCCCGGGTGGTTCCGGTCGCTGCCCGCTCCGGGGGTCAGCAGCGCTCCGGAGACCGGGCCGGGGGTGGAGGGGGTGCCGGGCACCCGGCGAGGGTACCGGTCCCTGCGATCGGGCCCGGAGGAGGAGCCGTCGGTACGATTCGTCCATGGACGATCCGAGAACCGCCGAGGCCCGCCACGAGGCCGCCGTGGCGTCGGTGACCGGCGGTCTGGCACCCACGCCACCGCCGTTCGCCGGTAGCGACCGCCTCCATCCCGACGGCCGCCCGAGGGAGGCGCTGCGCGACGAACTCCGACGGGTGGACGACGTCCGCAACGCCCTGGCCGCGGCTGGTGCGGTGGCCTTCCCGGTGGCCGTGGTGGCCGCCGCGGTGGCCCTGGCCCACCCGGCGGCCTGGGTGGTGGCATTCCTGCTCATGCCGATCGCCCAGAATCGGCTGTTCATCCTCCACCACGAGGCCGCCCACCGGACCCTGTTCTCCAACCGCCGGGTCAACGACCTGGTGGGCATCAACCTGGTGGGCTGGCTGACCTTCGGCACCGGGGGCCACGGCTACCGGATCGGCCACATCCACCACCACCGGGACGAGTTCGGACCGAAGGAGCCGGACTTCCTGCTCTACTCCCGCTATCCCGTCTCCGGTGCGTCGATGCGCCGCAAGCACCGGCGGGACCTGACCGGCGTGTCGGCGTACCGGATCGTGCGCCCCCGGTTCCAACGACTGGGCGAGGTGCGGCACCGTCGCCTGACCTACCGCTTCCTGGCCGGTCAGGCCCTCGTGTTCGGTGCCTTCTGGGCGACCGGCCACCCCTGGCTGTACCTGACGATGTGGGTGGTGCCGTGGGCCACCCTCTACCAGGGGATCAACCGGGTCCGGGCCATTGCCGAGCACGGCGGCATGACCCGTTCAGCCGACCGGCGGCGCACCACCCACCACGTCCACCAGTCGCTGGTGGCCCGGATGGTGATGGTGCCGTTCGGCGTGGGCTACCACCTGGCCCACCACGCCGACATGACGGTGCCGTACCGGAACCTGCCGAGACTCCACGCCGCCCTGGTCGAGGACGGCTACGTGGGCGACCTGGAGTGGCCGACCTACCGTTCGTTGTGGCGGGCCCTGCGGTCCGGCGAACCGGCAGCCTGACCGGACGCTCCGTCTAGCCCAGCTCGACGACGCCGACCACGTCCAGGTCCCGGTAGGTGGTGTCGTCGGGGGCCGCCGCGGCGCCCTCCTGGGTGATCTCGTGCTCGTCGTTCTGCTTGGCCGCATCCCACGAGGCGAACTCGGCGATGGCGACGACGACCCCGGGCTTGTTCCGGTCGCTGCAGACGGTGACCCGCTCGACGGTCACCGTCTCGTCACCGGCCGCCTGCTCGGCGTACCCCTGCACGCCGGCCAGTTCGGTGGCCGCGTCGCCCACTGACTCGATGATCTGGATGAACCGCATGG
>CAYWBE010000142.1:0-4828 GCA_964456295.1 uncultured Candidatus Nemicrothrix sp. | reverse complement strand
TACCAGCGACCCCCCGGGACGCGTCACGCGTTCCCCGGGGGTGGGCCCGGCTGGCCATCACAGACCGGTGGCCGCCGATTCCACGGCTTCCTCCAGTAGCAGGCCCAGCCAGGCCAGCAGGGCCCGCGACGGGGCGTCGGGTGCCTCGGGGTCGAATTCGTCCTCCTCGGACACGTCGAGGCGGGTTCCCAGCAGCAGGCGGAGGCCGTTGAGCAGCTGCATCCAGGCGGCCAGCTCGTCGTCGTCGATCGACGGGGCGTCCGTCGACCCGAGGACCGTCTCGACGGCGTCCAACCGGGTCCGGAGGAGGTCGTCGTGGACGAGGCCGGCGTAGTCGGCGTCGCGTTCGGGGTCGTCGGCGTAGGCCGCCGGATAGAGCCGGCGAAGGTCCGGGTCGTCGTCGGCGGCCAGCACCGAACGGAACTGCTCGGCCAGGTCGACCAGCAGGGCCCGTTCGTCGTCGCCCAGCAGGACCGTGGTCCGGTCGCCGTCGCGTCGTAGCGCCACGGGCCCTCTCCGCCTCATGAACATCGGTACCCCTGGAGGAGGCTCAGGAGGAACATCGCCGACGCATCGTTCAGTCGTCCTGCTGGAGGGTGGCCCACAGGCCGTGCTCGTGGAGGCGGAAGACGTCCATCTCGGCCTTCTCCCGGGTGCCGCCCGAGACCACGGCCCGTCCCTTGTGGTGGACGTCGAGCATCAACCGGTCGGCCTTCTCCCGGGAGTAGCCGAAGACCTTCTGGAACACGAACGAGACGTACGACATGAGGTTGATGGGGTCGTTCCACACCAGCACGATCCACGGCCGGTCGGTGGCCTGGTCCTCCCCGAGGTCGCGGTCGGTCTCGGGTCGGTCCACCTCGACCGGGGTGGGGCTCATGATCCGTTGCCCCCATCCCCCGGATGGACGTTCTCCGAATGGGCGCCGGTCCCTGAATGGGCGCTGGAAGGGTCACGGGAAGCGTCGCCGGCCAGGAGGCGCAGGCGGACCACCACCATCCACAGCGCCGTGGCCCCGGCCACGTGCAGGCCGACCAGCAGGGCGGGGACGCCCGTGAAGTACTGGGTCCAGCCGATGGCCGCCTGGGCGGCCACCACGGCCACCAGCCATCGGGCGGCGCCGTGGAGCGGGTGGCCGGCCGGGGCGTGGCGGTGGACGGCGAGCACGAGGGCGGCCACCACGATCAGGGTGAGCACCACCGTGATGCCGTGGACCCGGGCCACCTCGTCGACCTGGAACGGCAGACGGGCCACCGGCTCGTCCCGGCTGCCGGCATGCGGTCCGGTGCCGGTGACCAGCGTGCCGGTGGCCATGACCACCATGGCCAGGCCGCCCAGTAGGGCGGTGAGTCTTGGTATCGGACCGGACACGGTCCCGGTGGCCACCCGGGCGTGGTCGCCCGCCCGGTGGTGGAGCACCACGGCGTTGAACACCAGCACCATCGACAGCGCGAAGTGGCCCAGCACCAGCCACGGGTTCAGGTGGCTGAGTACCACGATGCCGCCCAGGACCACCTGGCCGACCACCCCGGCCACCAACCCCCACGACCACCGCACCAGGTCGGCCCGTCGGGGCCTCCGGGCCAGCGAGCCCAGCACGGCGGCGATCACCGCCACGGACACCAGCCCGGTGATGAGCCGGTTGCCGAACTCGATCCAGCCGTGGAACTCGGCCTCGGGCACGAACCGGTCCTGTTCGCAGGTCGGCCAGTCCGAACAGCCCAGGCCCGACCCGGTCAGGCGGACCGCCGCTCCGGTGACCACGATCCCGGCCAGCAGGACCAGGGCCACCCCACAGATCCGGCGGTAGGCGTCGGGCGACAGGCTACGCGCCGTGGTTCGGGGCTCCGGGGCGTCGACCGTCACCCCCCGAGGCTACGAGCGCCCGGGGGCGGGTGCGGGTGGTCGGCCGGGGCAGGCGTGTCCGGGCCCGGTCCCTAGGATCGGCGACCATGCAGGAACCAGTGCGGATACGGGACTCGGTGGTGGTGGTGACCGGTGCGGCCAGCGGCATCGGCGAGGCCATGGTGGAACGGTTCGCCGCCGAGGGCGCCCGGGCCGTGGTGGCCGCCGACCGCGACGCAGCCGGTGTCGAGGCCCTGGCCGAGCGGGTTGCCGCCACCGGGGCAACGTGTGAGGCGGTGGCCTGTGACGTGGCCGACGAGCCCTCGGTGAAGGCCCTGGTCGACGGGACCGTCGAACGCCACGGAGGGCTCGACCTGGTGGCGTCCAATGCCGGGTACGTCACCGTGGGTGGCCTCGAGGCGCCCGACGACGAGCTCCACCGGATGTTCGGGGTCCATGTCATGGCCCACCTCTACGCGGCCCGTCACGCCATCCCGCACATGGTGGCCGACGGTGGTGGCCACCTGCTCAACACCTCGTCGGCCGCCGGCCTCCTGACCCAGATCGGGTCGCTCCACTATTCGGTGACCAAGAACGCCGCGGTATCCCTGGCCGAGTGGATCAGCGTGACCTACGGCGACCGGGGGATCGGCGTGTCGGTCCTGTGCCCGCAGGCCGTGGCCACCAACATCACCACCAACAGTCCGACCGCCGACCTGATGCCCGGTGACGGGCCGTCGGGTGCGGCGGCCGTCGACGGGGTGCTGACCGCGGCCGAACTGGTCGACACGGTCCTGGAGGCCCTGGCCGAGGGGCGCTTCCACGTGCTGCCCCATCCCGACGTGGCCGAGTACGCCCGTCGCAAGGCCGACGACGTCGACCGCTGGTTGGGTGGGATGCGGCGGTTCCAGTCGCGGCTGTACCCGGACGGGCCCACACCGGCCGACTGGCTCCTAGCCTGAGGCGGTGCGTGCCCACTCCCCCCGACCCTCCGGTGGCTCCACCCCCGGCGCCCCCGGCGGACCGTTCTCCCTGAAGGAGCGGGTCGGGGGCTACGTGGCCCTCACCAAGCCGAGGATCATCGAACTCCTGCTGGTCACCACGGTGCCGACCATGTTCGTGGCCGAGCAGGGCGTGCCGTCGGTCTGGCTCATGGTGGCCACCATGGTCGGAGGCACGCTGGCCGCCGGTGGCGCCAACGCGGTGAACATGGTGGTCGACCGTGACATCGACGGCCTGATGGAACGGACGATGCACCGTCCGTTGGTCCGGGGGGTCATGACGCCCCGTGCCGCCCTGGTGTTCGCGGTGTCCCTCGAGGTAGTGGCCTTCGCCTGGCTGTTCGCCACGGTGAACCTCCTGAGCGCCGTGCTGGCCGTGTCGGCCACCTTCTTCTACGTCTTCGTGTACACGTTGTGGCTCAAGCGCACCACGACCCAGAACATCGTGATCGGTGGGGCGGCGGGCGCCGTCCCGGTGCTGGTCGGCTGGTCGGCGGTCACCGGCACCCTGGCGTGGCCGCCGGTCGTCCTGTTCCTGCTCATCTTCTTCTGGACGCCCCCGCACTTCTGGGCGCTGGCCATCCGGTACCGGGAGGACTACCGGGCCGCTGCGGTGCCCATGCTCCCGTCGGTGGTGAGCATCGAGGAGACGATCCGCAAGATGGTCCTGTACACGGTGGTGCTGGTCGCCCTGACCGTGGTGTTCTCGCCGGTAGCCGACATGGGTGCCATCTACCTCGTGTCGGCACTGGTCCTCGGCGCGGCCTTCGGGGCCATGGTCGAGGCCGTCCGGCGGCGTCCGACCGAGCGCACTGCCATGCGGCTTTTCTCGTTCTCCATCACCTATGTGACCCTGTTGTTCGGCGCCATGGTGGTCGACGTCCTGGTCTGAACGCCCGGTCGGGCCACCGGCCCGACGGGGTCTGGTGGAGGTCGTCCGGATTTCCCGTTCGGGTCAGATCGCATCAGCGGGGCCGACTAGATTGCGGCGGACGTGTGGGCGCCGGAACCTCCGACGATCCGCCTAGCCTCATGTGGTCCGGGCCGGCCCGGGCCGCTGCACGAGGGCACAGAACGAGCCCACCGAACGAAGAAGACTCGATGACGACGACTGAGACCGCCGCCTCCGACTCCTCCCCGACCGCGCTCGAGGAGGCGGTGACCTCCACCGACCCGGTCACCCTCTCGAGGGTCTGGGGATTCGGTTCGGGTGCGCTCATCCTGCTGGGTTCGGTCGCCGGGCTGTTGGTGGGTCTCGAGCGGCTCGACCTCGGATCGGCCGACGTGTTCGACGGGGCCGACGGCCTGTTCCAGTTCTGGTCGGCCCACCGGGTGGCCCTCGTCCTGCTGGGCGTGCTGCCCGGCCTGTTGGCCCTGGCCACCACGGTCGTGCCCCGCCAGTGCGGTGGTTCCCTGATCTTCCCCCGGGCCGCGGCGCTGGGCTGCTGGACGTGGCTGATCGGTGCCGGCATGGCCGTGGTCGGGTTCCTGGCCGATGGTGGCCTCGGGACCCCCGGTGGCGGCGGTCAGCGCCAGGCCACCGCCCTGACCGTCATGGGCCTGTTGCTGGTGATCGCCGGCCTGCTGGTGGCCTCGGTCAGCGTGATGACCACCATCGTCTCCGGACGCGCTGCCGGCACCGGCCTGCGCGACCTCCCGTTCACCGCATGGACCACGCTGGTCGCCGCCACCGTCTGGACGGGGATGCTGCCCGTCCTGGCCGCCAACGCCGTGCTGGCCTATGTGGACCTGCGGGGCCGGCCGGCCATCCGGTTCGGGGCCGAGGACGCCATCTGGGAGCAGCTCTCCTGGATGTTCACCCACCCGGCCATCTACGTCCTGGCCCTCCCGGTCCTGGGTATCGCCCTGGACGTGGTGTCCACCACGACCCGCACCGACCAGGCCAACCGCGACGTCCTGCTGGTGGCCACCGCGGCCTTCGGCTTCCTGTCGTTCGGCGCCTTCGCCCAGACCTTCTTCGA
>CAYWBE010000141.1:0-4882 GCA_964456295.1 uncultured Candidatus Nemicrothrix sp. | reverse complement strand
CAACGACCTGAAGATCGAGGACCTCACGCTGTTCACCCTGATGCTGGGGTTCCTGATGATGGGCATGGTGCTGGCCTGGTTGCTGCTGCACCGCTTCCGGGTCGGGTGGCTGGAGCAGGCCGCCCTCGACCACTCGGTTGCCGCGGCCATCGTCGAGCGTCGGGCCGAGACCCCCGATGCCGAGGTCCGACGTTCGGTGGGCGAGGACCCGGCGGACGGGAACGGTGACCGGTCATGACCCACGTGGGCTACCTCGTCGCCGGTTGGGGGATCACGCTGGGGGCGTTGGGGATCTACGCGTTGCGCCTGGTCCGCCGGGGGCGGGACCTGAGTACCCGGGTGCCCGATGCCCGGCGGCGCTGGCTCGAGGACCAGGGGTCCGACGGTGCCTGATCCTTCCGACGGCGTCGAGGCCGGCGGTGACCACGGGCTGAGGCCGGCGCCCAGCCGGCCGGTTGGCGGTCCCCGGGGATCGGGTCGTCGGATGGGACCGGTCCTGCTGGTCGTGGTGCTGGTGGTTGCCGTGGTGGCCGTCCTGTTTCGCACCCTCGGCGACGCGGCACTGTTCTTCTACGAGGTGGACCGGGCCGTCGAACTGCGGTCCGAGCTGGACGAGGCGCGCTTCCGGGTGGTGGGAACCCCGCAGCCCGGCCTGTTGGCCGTCGAGGTCGACGGGGAGGCCGCGGTGGCCTTCACCCTGTGTGCCGGCGACGTCCTGGCCGACGTGGTCCACGTCGGCGATCCGGCCGAACTGTTCCAGCCCGGTGTACCGGTCGTCCTCCAGGGGTCGTGGGTCCGTGGGCCGGTCCCGGCCGGCCTGGCCGAGCCGGCGGGCGACGGCTGGCACCTCCGGACCGACCACATGGTGGTCAAGCACGACAACGACTACCGGGGTGACGGCGCCGAACTGGAACCCTGTGGTGACCGGTCAGGCGAGGGGTCGGCCGGGGGGGACGCCTCCCCGACGGACGGGTGAACGCCACCCTCGGTACGACCTGCGTGGCCCTCGGGCTGGTCGCCTCGGTCGCCGGGGTGGTCACCGTGGCCTGGGGGCTGGTCACCCGGAACCCGTCGCTGGTCGTCCGGTCCCGTACCTGGGCCTGGATGCTGGCCGTGGCCGCCGTGGGCCAGGTGGCGGTCATGGAACGGGCGCTGATCACCCGGGACTTCACCGTGGCCTTCGTGGCCGAACACGGCAGCCACCGCACCCCGGCGTTGTTCAATGTGGCCACCCTGTGGTCAGCCCTCGAGGGTTCGATCCTGCTGTGGGTGCTGGTCCTGGTGGGCTACCTGGTGCTGGTGGTCCGCCGGTTCCGGGACCGCCTGGACGATCCGATGGTCGGCTGGACCCTGCTGGTCATGTTCGCGGTCTGCACCTTCTTCTTCCTGCTGCTGGCTGGTCCCGCCCAACCGTTCGGTCGGTTCGAGCCGTGGGCCGGCTACGACGGGCCGGGCCCCAACCCGTTGCTCCAGAACCACGTGCTGATGGCGTTCCATCCACCGGTGCTCTACCTGGGCTACGTCGGGTTCACCGTGCCGTTCGCCCTGGCGGTGGCCGCCCTGGCCACCGGGCGCCTGGGGGAGGGGTGGCTGCTGGAGGCCCGCCGGTGGACGCTGATCGCCTGGGGCTGCCTCACGGTGGGCATCATCCTCGGGGCCTGGTGGTCCTACGAGGTGCTGGGCTGGGGCGGCTACTGGGCGTGGGATCCGGTGGAGAACGCCTCGTTCCTCCCGTGGCTGACCGGTACCGCCTACCTGCACTCGGTGATGGTCCAGGAACGCCAGGGGATGCTCCGGGTCTGGAACCTGTCGCTGCTGTGCGCCACGTTCGCCCTGACCATCCTGGGCACGTTCATCACCCGGTCCGGGGTGCTCGAGTCGGTGCACGCCTTCACCGAGTCGGGCATCGGGCCGCTGCTGCTGGGCTTCTTCGCCCTCGTGGTGGTCACCACGGTCGGACTGATCGCCTGGCGGGGCGATGCCCTGCGGGCCCCGGGGTCCATCGAGTCGCCGGTGTCGCGCACCGGCGCGTTCCTGGCCAACAACCTGCTGTTCGGGGCATTCGCCTTCGTGGTGCTGCTCGGCACCGTGTTCCCACTGCTGGTGGAGGCGGCGCGGGGCGACCGGATCGCCGTGGGCAACCCCTACTTCGAACGGATGACCATGCCGGTGGGGTTCGCCCTGCTGTTCCTCATGGCCGTGGCACCCGCCCTGCCGTGGGGTCGGGGGACCACCGAGGTCCTGTCGGCCCGTCTGCGGTGGCCGGCGGCCGCCGGGGCGACGGCCATGGTCGTGGGCGTCGTCGTGGGGAGCCGGGGCTGGGCCCCGACGCTGGCCGTGGGGCTGGGGGCCTTCGCGGCCGGCGGGGCGGTCCGGCACCTGGTGCTGGCCGTCAGGTCCCGGGGCCTCCGGGGCTTCGTGGGTCGATCCAGCGGGGGAATGGTCGTCCACGTCGGGGTGGCCGTGGTGGCCGTGGCCTTCGCCTGCTCGTCGGCCTTCGTCCGCCAGGCCGAGTTCCGGTTCGACGAGGTGGGTGACCGGGCCAGCTTCGCCGGCCACGAACTGGTCTTCGACGGCCTGTCCACCGTCGAGTTGTCCGAGAAGACCGAGACCCGGGTGGCCGTGGTGGTCGACGGGGAGCGGTTCGAGCCGGCCATCAGCGTCTTCCCGTTCGGCGGACAGACCATCGGGACGCCGGCCACCCGCTCGACGGTCCGCGACGACCTCCAGATGGCCGTCCTGGCCGTGCCGGATCCCCTGGCCACGGACGGGGCGGGAGCCGGGTTCGAGGGCACGGTGGTCCGGGTGACCGTCCAACCGTTGGTGGCGTGGCTGTGGATCGGTGGGGCGGTGATGGCCGTCGGCACGGCCCTGGCTGCCGTTCCCGGAGCGGGGAGTCCCACCGGCCGAGCCCGACGCCGGGAGACGGAACCGGAGACGGCGCCGACGACCGGACCGGAGCAGGCGAGGTGAACCCGGTCCGGCGTGCCGCGCTGGCCGTGGGCCTGGTGCTGGCCGTCCTCGTGGTGGTGTTGGCCACCCGGGAGGCCGGCCGGGACCGGATGACCACCCATCTGGTGGGGGCGGTGGCGCCGCCGGTGGCCGGTAGCACCCTGGACGGCGGGCACTGGGACCTCGACGACCAGAGGGGCCGTTGGGTGCTGGTCAACTTCTTCTCCACGACCTGCATCCCGTGCGTCCAGGAGCACCCTGAACTGGTGGCCTTCGCCGAGGCCCACGACGGGTCGGACCCGTCGGTACCCGAGGTACGGGTGGTCAGCGTGGCCTTCGACGACCGTCCCACGGCCATCGCCCGCTTCTTCGACGACCATGGCGGCGGGTGGCCGGTGCTGCCGGTCGATACGGGCCGCATTGCCGTGGACTGGGGCGTGGTGGCCGTCCCCGAGTCGTACCTCGTGACCCCGTCGGGCCACGTGGCGGCCAAGGTGGTCGGTGGCGTGGTCCGCGAGGACCTCGATGGCCTCGTGGCCCGGGCGGTGGCCACCCTGTCCGGTGAAGGGGCCGATCGGTGAGCGCCGCCGGACGTGGTACCGCGGTGTGGCTGACGGTGCTGGCCGTGGTGGTGGGCAGCCTGGTGGTGTCGGAGGTGGCCGACCGGTCGCCACGTACCAACGCCGACCGGGTGCACGCCCTGGCCGACGACTTCGCCTGCCCGGTCTGTCAGGGCCAGTCCCTGGGAGAGTCCGACGTGCCCATCGCCCGCACCATCCGGTCGACCATCCGGACCATGGTCGACGAGGGGCGGACCGACGCCGAGGTCCGGACCATGCTGGTCGAGCGCTTCGGCGAGGACATCGACTACACCCCGACCGGCCGGGGCCTCACCGGCATGGTCTGGGTCCTTCCCGTGCTGGCCGTCGCGGCGGCCGTCACCGGCCTGGGTCTGGCCGTCACCCGTTGGCGGGTCGGGACCCGTGGAGGAGGCGGGGCCGGTCCACCGGGGCGGTCCACGGCGAAGCTGGTCCTCGGGGTGGCGGTGGTGGCCGTGCTGGCCGGCGTGCTGGTGGCCCGTGCGGCCGGCGACCGTACGGCCGGCGACGCCATCACCGGGGACATCCGGTCGTCGACCCGCACCCTGCTGGCCCAGGCCGGGGTGGCGGCACCGGCCGAGGCCGAGGCGCTCTATACGCAGGTGCTCGACGTGCAGCCGTCCAACGTGGAGGCGTTGGCCTATCGCGGCTGGTCGCGGTGGCGTACCGGTGACCGGGTCGCCGCCATGGTCGACCTGGACGACGCGGTCGCCGTGGATGGCGGGTACGCCGACGTGCGGGTGTTCCGGGCGTCGGCCCGGCATGCCGGGGGCGACCACGCCGGTGCGGCAGCCGACCTGACGGTGCTGGACGGGTTGGCTGCACCGCCCATCGTGGGGGACCTGCTGGCCGCCAGCCGGCTCCGCCAGCGGATCGCCGGTGGGCTGGCCGCCGACGGTGGGCTGCTGGCTGCGCTGGAGCTCCTGGACTCGGGCCTGGATTCGGGAGGGGCGGCCGGTTCGGAGGCCGCGTTCCTGGCCGAGCGGGGGTGGCTGCTGGCCGCCACCGGCGTGCCCGAACTGGTGGAGCGTGGCCTGGCCAACCTGGACGAGGCGGTGGCCGCCGGGCCGACCGACCCGTACGCCCTGGCCTACCGGGCCATGGTCCGTAGCAGCCTGGTCGGCACCCTGACTGGCATGGCGCCCGAGGTGGCCGCTGACGTGGCGTCCTTCGCCGCACTGGACGGGCCACCGGCCGAGCTGGTGGCCGCCCTGGTATCGGTGGGCCTGCTCGAGGGCTGAAGCGACGGGCCGCCTGACGCCCGGTGCCGGTTACTGGTGCCGGTTACTGGTGCCGGTTACTGGTGCCGGTTACTGGTGCCGGTTACTGGT
>CAYWBE010000140.1:0-5013 GCA_964456295.1 uncultured Candidatus Nemicrothrix sp. | reverse complement strand
CGTGGAGCTAGAGGGAATTGAACCCTCGACCTCTTCCATGCCATGGAAGCGCTCTCCCAACTGAGCTATAGCCCCGAGGAGCCGACAATCTACCAGCGACCTTCGGGGACACGACCTGCCTCGCGGCCGATTCCAGAGGCCTGTGGTCGGGTGGCCCCACGGGCCTGAGGCTGGGTTGCTCCTGGCGCCTGCGCCGCGCGGGTGCCTCGGTAGCCTCACCGGGATGTCCCATCCTCCCGACGGTGCCGGAGGCACCCACGCGACCGACCACGATGGACCGTCGCGATACGCCCCCCAGGCCATCGAGGCCGGGTGGCAGCAGCGGTGGACCGACGAGGGCACCTACGAGGTCGACAACGACGACCCCCGCCCGCCGTTCTACGTGCTGTCCATGTACCCGTACCCCAGCGGTCCGGCCCACATGGGGCACGTCCGCAACTACACCATGGGCGACCTCCTGGTCCGTTACCGCACCATGCGGGGCGACGGCGTGCTGTCGCCCATCGGCTTCGACTCGTTCGGCCTGCCGGCCGAGAACGCGGCGATCAAGACCGGCACCCACCCGCGGGAGCACACCGACCGCAACGCCGAGGCCCTCTCGGCGTCGCTGCGCCGCATCGGCGCCGTCTACGACTGGCGGCGGATGGTCCGCAGCCACGATCCGTCCTACATCCGCTGGACGCAGTGGATCTTCCTGAAGTTCTACGAGGCCGGCCTCGTCTACCGCGACACCGCCCCCGTCAACTGGTGCCCCGGCTGCCAGACGGTGCTGGCCAACGAGCAGGTCCTCGGCGACGGCACCTGTGAACGCTCCGGCGACCTCGTCGAACGCCGGGACATGGAGCAGTGGTTCTACCGGATCACCACGTACGCCCAGGAACTCCTCGACGACCTCGACACGGTCGACTGGCCCGAGAAGGTCAAGGTCATGCAGCGGCACTGGATCGGCCGCTCCGAGGGCGCCCAGTTCGGCCTGCCCATCGCCGATGTCGATGGTGGCCCCCGCACCGACGTGGAGCCGCTGGCCGTCTACACGACCCGTCCCGACACCTCGTTCGGCATGACGTTCGCCGTCATCTCGCCCGAGCACCCCCGGGTCGACGAGCTCACCACCGACGACCGTCGGGCCGACGTCGACGCCTTCCGGGCCTCGGTGGCCGGTCGCAGCGACATCGAGCGCCAGTCCACCGAGGGAACCCTGGACAAGCGGGGAGTGGCCACCGGCGGTCGGGTCGTGAACCCGTTCACCGGACAGGCCATCCCGGTGTTCCTGGCCGACTACGTGCTCATGACCTACGGGACCGGGGCCATCATGGCCGTCCCCGGCCAGGACCAGCGCGACTGGGACTTCGCCACGGCCCACGGTTGCGACATCGTCCGGACCGTCCAGCCGCCCGACGACTTCGACGGCGAGGCCTACGTCGGCGACGGCCCGGCCATCAACTCGGAGTTCCTCGACGGCATGGGCGTCGCCGAGGCCAAGGCCACGGCCATCGCCTGGCTGGAGGAGCACGGCCACGGTGCCGGTCGGGTCAACTACCGGCTCCGCGACTGGCTGCTGTCCCGTCAGCGCTACTGGGGCTGCCCGATCCCCATCGTCTACTGCGACGGGTGCGGCGAGCAGCCGGTGCCCGCCGACCAACTGCCCATCGAACCGCCTGACGACGTCGAGTTCATGCCCACCGGCCGGTCGCCGCTGACCACCCACGAGGGCTTCCTGGCCGCCACCTGCCCGTCGTGCGACGGTCCGGCCCGGCGCGAGACCGACACCATGGACACGTTCGTGGACTCGTCGTGGTACTTCCTGCGGTTCGCCGACCCGACCAACGACGAGGTGCCGTTCTCAGTCGATGCCGTGGACCGCTGGCTGCCCGTCGACCAGTACATCGGCGGGGTCGAGCACGCCATCCTCCACCTGATGTACGCCCGCTTCTTCACCAAGGCGCTGGCCGACCTTGGCGTGGCCCCGAAGGGGCTGCGGGAGCCGTTCAAGCGGCTGTTCACCCAGGGGATGATCCGCCTCGGCGGCACCAAGATGTCCAAGTCCAAGGGAAACCTGGTGGCCCCCGAGGGCATCCTCGACGACCAGGGGGCCGACGCCCTGAGGCTGGCCCACCTTCAGGTCAAGCCGCCCCAGGAGGACGTCGACTGGGAGGACTTCGGGATCGACGGCTGCGCCAAGTTCCTGAACCGGGTGTGGCGCCTGGCCGTGCCCGGTTCCGACCTGACCGGCAACGCCCGCACCGGGGCGACCACTGAGGCCGACGAGGAGGTCGACCGGGCCACCCACCGGCTGGTGGCCCGCATCACCGACGAGTACGACCGGTGGTCCTACAACACGGCCGTGGCCGGGTTCATGGAGTTCACCAACACCCTCTACCGCTACGTCCAGGCCGCCGATGGGCCGCACTCCGGCACCCTGGACGCCGCGGTCGACGCCCTCCTCATGGTCATGGCGCCCGCCGCCCCGCACCTGTGCGCAGAACTGTGGGAGCAGCGAAACGGCGGCCACGTGCACCTCGAGGCGTGGCCCACCGCGGACCCCGACAAGCTGGTCGACGACACCGTCACCATGGTCGTCCAGGTCAACGGCAAGGTCCGCGACCGGATCGACGTGCCGTCCGAGATCGATGAGGACGCGGCGACGGCCCTCGCCCTGGCCTGCGACAAGGTGGTGGCCGCCCTGGACGGCGGCCAGCCCCGCAAGGTCATCGCCCGTCCACCCAAGCTGGTCAACGTCGTCGTCTGACGACCCCGTCCGGCGGCCCACCTGACCGCCTCCGGCTCGTCACGGGCCGGCCGGCTCAGTCGCCGTGGTCGCGCAGGAAGCGCTCCAGCTCGGCGGCCAACTGTTCGCCGTCCGGCAGCTGCCCCCGCACGTCGTGCAGGTCGTCGTAGGCCGCCTCGAGGGTCTCGAGCATGGTGACGTGCTCGGGGTTGCGGGCCACCAGGTCGTCGAGCCGGGTACGGGCGGCCAGCGACGACTCGATGAGCGGTGCGTCGTCGACCTCCATGCCGGTCAGCTCGGCCACCCCGGCCAGCAGTGCCTGGGCGGCCGGCGGATAGGTGCTACCCGACAGGTAGTGGGGGACCTGGGCCCAGATGCCGACCGCCGGGATGCCGGCCCGTCCGGCGTCCATCTCGATGACGGCCTGGGCGCCGGCCGGCACCTCGATGGTGGCCGTCAGGAACTCCAGGCGCTCGGCCAGCTCAGGGCTGCCCGCCGTGCACGAGAGGCGCGTCGGACGGGTATGGGGGACGGCCGCCGGATAGGCCCCGAGGCCCACCACCATGCGGACTCCCAGTTGCCGGCACAACTCGACCACAGCGGTCGAGAAGGCCCTCCACTCGTGGTCGGGTTCCGGGCCGTGCAGCACCAGCACGTCGTGCTCAGCCGTCGACTCCAGCAGGAACACCTCCAGGGTCGGCCACTCCAGGCGGCGGCTCACCCCGTTGACGAGGTGCAGGGTGGGGCGACGGGCCCGGTGGTCCAACAGCCGGTCGGTGTCGAAGCGGGCGATGCGTCGACCATGCTCGCCGTCCAGCAGGTGCTGGCGGGCCACCCGGGCGGCACCGGACGCGTCGATCCAACCGTCCATGGCCAACACGAGCACCGGATCGGACAGCAGCGGGGTCTCGATCACCTCGAGAAGCGTGGGGTCGTTCCCGTCGGGCATGGTCAGGCGACCTTCGGGAGGCGCGACGCCGTCTCGTGGGCGATCTGGGCGATGTCGACCACCCGCTGGCCGAACATGGCCACCAGGCGCGGGTCGTCCTGGTCGCCCATCACGCCTGCCGCGTAGCGGGTGTAGACGCCCTCGACGATGCAGGCGATGCGCCAGTAGGCGAAGGCCAGGTAGAAGTCCAGTTCCTCCAGGTCGCGGCTGGAGTGCCGGGCGTAGGCCTCGCGGATGCCGTCGGCATCGGGAAAGCCGTCCACCGAGGTGGGAGGCGGGTGGCCGCCGGTCGTGCGGTCGTCGGAGTAGGCCACCATGCCGGCCACGTCGGCCAGCACGTCGCCCAGGGTGCACAGCTCCCAGTCGAGCACCGCGGCGACCTCGCCGGTGGGGGACATCATGCAGTTGTCGAGTCGGTAGTCGCCGTGGACGATGCCCGTTCCCTGCTGCACCGGCACCCGCGACGCCAGGATCTCGTGGGTCTCCAGCACGCCGGGCACCTCCCGGGTGGTGGCCTTCTCGAACTGGGTGCGCCACCGCTTCAGTTGGCGCTCGATGTAGCCGTCGTGCCGACCCAGGTCGGACAGGCCGACCGCATCGAGGTCGACGTCGTGCAGGCGGGCCAGGACCTCGACGAGTGCCTCGCCCATCCGTCCCCGCACGTCGACCGGGACCTGCTCGGCCTCCTCGACGTTGCGGACCACCAACCCGGGCACGAAGTCCATGACGTAGAACGGTGCGCCGTTGACCGCCTCGTCCTCGCAGAGCCCGACGATGCCCGGCACCGGTACGCCGCTGTCGGCCAGCGCGCTGATGATCCGGTGCTCGCGGGCCATGTCGTGGGCCGTGGCCAGTACGTGGCCCATCGGGGGGCGGCGCAGGACCCATCGGCGCCCTCCAGCCGCCGGTTCCGCTCCATCGGACACGGTGAACGTCAGGTTGGATCGACCACCGGTGATCAGGTCGAAGGACAACGAGCCCCCGTCCAGGCCGCCGACCCGCTCGTCGAACCAGCGGACCAGATTGTCATGGTCGATTCCGGCGGGGGCATCCATCGGGGCGGACGGTAGCCGGGTCATCGGGCGACGGGCCTACCGTGCCCACCCCAGCCCTCAGGCCCCTACCCTCAGGGTCATGGACGTCACCGACGCAACCTTCCAGACCGAGGTCATCGACCGTTCCAGCCAGGTGCCGGTGGTGGTCGACCTGTGGGCCGAGTGGTGTGGCCCGTGCAAGTCCCTCGGCCCGATCCTCGAGAAGGTCATCGCCGAGCAGAACGGTCGGGTCGTGCTGGCCAAGGTGGACGTCGACGCCAACCCCGGCGTGGCCCAGGCCT
>CAYWBE010000139.1:0-5058 GCA_964456295.1 uncultured Candidatus Nemicrothrix sp. | reverse complement strand
TAGAAGAAGCCCATCAGGCTGGCCGCCCCGTCCACCATGGCGGCGTCCACCACCTGGCCCTCCCCGGTGATCCTGGCCGACAGAAGGGCGCACACGATGCCGTAGGCCAGGTACATGCCGCCGCCACCGAAGTCGCCCACCAGGTTCAGTGGCGGGACCGGACCGGTGTCGTGGCGACCCATGTGGGCCAGCGCACCGGCCAGGGCGATGTAGTTGATGTCGTGTCCGGCCGTCTGGGCGTACGGGCCGTCCTGGCCCCACCCGGTCATGCGGCCGTAGACGATGGCCGGATTGCGGGCCAGGCAGTCGTCGGGACCGAGGCCGAGGCGTTCGGCCACCCCGGGACGGAAGCCCTCGAAGAGCACGTCGGCGTCGGCCACCATCCGCAGCACCAGCTCCCGTCCCTCGTCGGACTTCAGGTCGACCCCGATGCTGCGGCGTCCCCGGGCGTTCACGTTGGCCGGCGGGCGATCCGGATCACCGCCCCGGACCGCTCCTGCCCGGTCGATGCGGACGACGTCGGCGCCCATGTCGGCCAGCATCATCCCGCAGAACGGCCCGGGCCCGATGCCGGCCAGTTCGATGACCCGGACCCCGTCCAGTGCTCCCATGTCGTGCTCCTGTTCCTGTCTTCTTCCTGTACCCGCGTTCCCCGGTAGCGGGGGTGGTCAGTGGTGCGTCCGTGCCCGGTCCACGGCATGGCAGTGGTCGGCGATGGCCGGCACCAGCAGGTGCCAGGCCCCGGGTGCCATGTCATGCCCCCAACCCTCGAGCAGCACGTAGTCGGCGCCGGGAACAACCGCGGCGGTCCGCTCCCCCGCTGCCGGGAGGATGAGGGTGTCGACGCTGCCGTGCACCACCCGGGTGGGCACGCCGATGGTGGCCAGGGCGGCCTCCCGGTCGCCCATCCGGGCCGCCGCACCGCGTTGGCGGTCGTAGGCATGCGGCGGTTGGGGCGAGCGGGCCCGGTAGTCGGCGAACACCTTCCGGGCGTGGTCGTCGTCGTGCCAGACGCTGGCCCACAGGCGACGGTCGGCCAGGTCCTTGGCCACCGCCTCGTCGGGGTCGGCAGGCGACGGGACGAGCATGGCGGCCAGGGTCGCCTCGGCGGGCCGGCCGAACTCCCGGTTCCCGGTGGACGACCCCATGGAGACGAGGCTCCGGCACCGGTCGGGATGCTCGACGACCATGGTCTGGGCCACCATCCCCCCGAGCGAGAACCCGACCACGTGGGCGGTCCGGATCCCCAGGTGGTCGAGCAGGCCCACGGCATCGCCGGCCATGTCCGACAGGTCGTAGGGCCGGCCACCGGGTGGGCCATCGGCGCCGAAGATGGTGGACAGGCCGCTGTCCCGGTGGTCGTAGCGCACCACGTGCAGGCCGGTGTCGGCCAGCAGGCGACACAGCCCCTCCTCCCAGACCAGCAACTGGCTACCCAGGCCGTGCATGAGCAGCACCGTGGGATCCGTCGGCTCACCGAACGACTCATGGCAGATCCGGATACCGGTGGGCAGGTCGGCGAGGGGCACGGACCCATTGTCCGATCCGTGGCGCCACCGGTCCAACCGGGCGCCGGCACTACCGTCGGTGCCCATGGACATCCCCGACCGGACCGACACGCCAGCGGGCGAATCCCTGGTCGTGCGCGATCTCCGATTCGACGAACTGGACCCCGCCATGCTGCACGACCTGCTGAAGCTGCGGGTCGACGTCTTCGTGGTGGAACAGGACTGCGCCTACCCGGAGTTGGACGGCCGGGACCCCGAACCGGGCACCCGGCACCTGTGGCTGGATGACCCCGACGGCCAGCCGGCGGCCTCGGTCCGGGTGCTGGCCGAACCGGACGGCACCCACCGGATCGGACGGGTGGTGACCCGCGTCGATGCCCGGGACGCCGGGCTGGCCGGGGTGCTGCTCGACCATGTGCACGCCACCACCCCCGGGCGCCTGGTGCTGGACGCCCAGACCTACCTGGTGCCGTGGTACGCCTCGCTGGGTTACGAACCCACGGGCCACGAGTTCCTCGAGGATGGGATCGCCCACGTGCCCATGGCCCGTGAGGGCTCGCTGAACCGGGTTCAGGCGTAGTCGGTCCCGTCCAGGAAGTCGTCGTCGATCCCGAAGTGGTGGGCCACCTCGTGGACCACGGTGACGGCCACCTCGCGCCGCAGCTCGTCGAGGTCGGCACACATCTCGCACAGGGCGAGCCGGTAGAGGTGGATCCGGTCGGGCATCACCAGGCCGCCGGACTCCGGCAGGCCGGCCGATCCGTAGACGTCCCGTTCGGTCAGGGGGACGCCGTCGTACAGGCCGAGCAGGTCCGGTGGATCGCCCCGATCCGCGGTGAGGACCGCCACGTTGTCCATGTACCGGGCCAGCCCGGACGGCAGGTCGTCGAGGGCCTCGGCGACCAGGTGGTCGAAGGCCTCGGGGCCGATGGGATCCACGCCCACGAGGGTACGACCCCCTCCGGAGGCTGTCGCGACCCGTCGCTAGGGTGCGGCCGATGGACGCGGCCGGCGACGAGACCCGCACCGGGGGGTTCCCCGGCGCGGGGGGCAACGGAGAGGACGCCGACGCCGAGGCACTGCTCCACGGGTTGAACGACGAACAGCGGATCGCCGTGACCACCGACGCCCTGCCGCTGGCCATCCACGCCGGGGCCGGCTCCGGCAAGACCCGGGTGCTCACCCACCGGATCGCCTGGCGCACCCTGACCGGCCGGGACGACCCCCGGCGGGTCCTGGCGTTGACATTCACCCGCAAGGCGGCATCGGAACTCCGGAGCAGGCTTCGTCGTCTCGGCCTGCGCGACCAGGTGGCCGCCGGGACCTTCCACTCGGTGGCCCTGGCCCAGCTCCGGGCCTGGTGGCGCGAGAACGATCGACCGGAACCCGAGCTGGTGGACCGCAAGATCTCGATGGTGCGGGCCCGCCTGCCCCGCGACCACCGGTCCACGGCGGCCCTCGACGTGGTGGCCGAGATCGAGTGGGCCAAGGCCCGTCGCATCCGCCCCGAGGCCTACGCCACGTCGGCCGAGGCGGCCGGACGGACGCCGCCCCTGCCCGGCCCGACCGTGGCCCGCATCTACGCCGAGTACGAGCAGGAGAAGGCCGATCGGAACCGGGTCGACTTCGACGACCTCCTGGACCAGTGTCGACACCACCTGACCACCGATCGCCGGTTCGCCGACGCCCAGCGGTGGCGCTTCCGGCACCTCTACGTCGACGAGTTCCAGGACGTGAACCCCCTGCAGTTCGACCTGCTGGCCGCGTGGCTGGGTGGTCGGACCGAGTTGTGCGCGGTGGGCGACCCCGATCAGGCCATCTACGGCTGGAACGGGGCCGACGCCGACCACCTGAACCGCTTCGGGGCCCACTTTCCCGGGGCGACGGTGCTCGAGCTCCGCCAGAACTACCGCAGCACCCCGCAGGTCCTCAGGGTGGCCGCCCGGGCCCTGGTCGGCCGGGAACCGATGTCGGCCAACCGGGATGGTGGGCCAGACCCGGTGGTGGCCGGTCACGCCGACGAGACGGCCGAGGCCGAGGCCATCGCCCGCAACGTCCGCGACCGCCGGGGGCCCGACGGGCGTTGGCGGGACCAGGCCGTGCTGGTCCGCACCAACGCCCAGACCGAACCGGTGGTCCACGCCCTCCGCTCGGCGGGCATACCGGTCCGCACCCGGAGTGGCAGCGGCCTGCTGGACCGGGCCGACGTGAAGGCCCAGTTGCAGGCCCTGGGCCGTGTCGACGGACCGCTGACCGACCACCTCGGGGACCTCAGGGTGGCCGTCGGTGGACCGCTGGACGACGAGGGTCCGACGGGCGCCGACGGATCTGTGGGAGCGACCGGCGACGAGACCGGACGGGCCGTCGCCTTCGCCGAACTCGGGCGCATGGCCGACGAGTTCCTGGCCCTGGAACCGGCCGGGACCGGTCGGGGGTTCGTCGCCTCGGTGCGATCCCAGGCCATGGCCATGGCCGACGAGTCCGTGGACGCCGTCGAGGTGGCCACCTTCCACGCCGCCAAGGGGCTGGAGTGGCCGGCGGTCCACGTGGCCGGCCTGGAGCAGGGCCTCGTCCCCATCAGCCATGCCCGCGAGGCCGCGGCGGTGGCCGAGGAACGTCGCCTCCTCTACGTGGCCCTCAGCCGCGCCGAGCAGCACCTCTCGTTGACATGGGCCGCACAGCGGACGTTCGGGCAGCGCACGGTCAAGCGACGCCCATCCCCCTGGCTGGCCGACCTCGAGGCGGCCATCGCCGGCCTGGAACGACCGGTGGGTCGTCCCGAGGGGGCCCGACGGGCCGCCGACCTGAACTCACGGACCCGCCGCCCGACCGCGCCCGACCATCCGGCAACGACCGCCCTGAAGGAGTACCGGACGACGGCCGCCCGTGCCGCCTCGGTGCCCCCCTACGTGGTGTTCAACGACGCCACGCTGGCCGACCTGATCGCCTCGTGGCCCACCACCCCGACCGAGCTGCTGGCCGTGCACGGCATCGGACCGACCAAGGCGGAGCGCCACGGCATGGCCATCCTCGCCGTGCTGGCCGACCACGAGAAGCCCGAGGGGTCGGGGCCAACACCGGAGGCCCCACCGCCGCCCACCGCTCCGGCGGCCGATGCGGAAGCACCGGCACCCGGCTCGGGCCCACTCCACGACCGGTTGCGTGCCTGGCGCGGGGAGGTGGCCGTATCCCGGGACGTCCCCGCCTACCGGGTGCTGACCAACGCGGCCCTCGACGCCCTGGTGGCCATGCGACCCGCCGACGCCACGTCGCTCCTCGCCGTACCCGGCATCGGACCCAAGACGGTCGAGGCGTTCGGAGCCGACCTGCTGTCACTCATCGCCACCGACTGACCGCCCCCGGGGACGGAACCCCTAGGCGAAGGCGAAGTCGGCCACTACGGGCGCATGGTCGCTGGGCTTCTCCCCCTTGCGCTCGTTGCGGTCCACCACCACGAAGTCGAGCGCGGCGGCGGCCGGAGCCGAGGCGTACACCAGGTCGATCCGCATGCCCATCCGCTTGTAGAACGCCCCGCCCCGGTAGTCCCACC
>CAYWBE010000138.1:0-5085 GCA_964456295.1 uncultured Candidatus Nemicrothrix sp. | reverse complement strand
TCCGGGGCACCGTGCTGGCCGTCCCCGTGGTCAACGTCTGGGGATTCGTAGGCGGCGACCGCTTCCTGCCCGACCGGCGCGACCTCAACCGCTCGTTCCCGGGATCGCCCTCGGGCTCGCTGGCCGCCCAGATCGCCCACCTGTTCATGACCGAGGTGGTTGACCGCTCCACGGTGGGCATCGACCTGCACACGGCGAGCGACAACCGGTCCAACCTGCCCCAGATCCGGGCCGACCTGGACGACCCCGAGACCCGGCGACTGGCCGAGGCGTTCGGCGCCCCGGTGATGGTGCACGCCCGGAACCGGGCCGGGACGCTGCGTCAGGCGGCCACCCGACGGGGGGCCACCGTGCTGCTTTACGAAGCCGGCGAGGCCCTGCGGTTCGACGAGACGGCCATCACCACCGGCGTGGCCGGGGTGCGACGGGTACTGGCCGCCGTCGGCGTGATCGACGGACCGACGGTGGCCGACGTCCCGCCGGTCGAATCGAGGGCCACCGGCTGGGTCCGGGCCGGCCGCAGCGGGATCCTGCACCTCACCGTCGGTCTGGGCGAACAGGTGGAGCGACGACAGGTACTGGGGACCATCGACGACGCCTTCGGCAACGCGGTGGCCGCCGTGCGGGCCACCCGCGACGGAACGGTGATCGGCGTGACCCGGTCACCGCTGGTCAACCGGGGTGACGCCGTGGCCCACCTGGCCGAGACCTCCTGAGCCGGCCACGCCAGACGGAAGGGAACCCGGGTGACGTCGCTACGCTGGCGGCTCCCGCGGGTGTAGTTCAATGGCAGAACCCCAGCTTCCCAAGCTGATGACGCGAGTTCGATTCTCGTCACCCGCTCGCTGACCGACCCGACGTCAACGCCTACGGCCGCCCCGGGCCGCCTCAGCCTTCCGCTTCACCCGGTTGAGCTCCACCCGGACGTCCATGGCCTTGTAGTGCTCGTCCAATGGGAAGCACCCCGACACCAGGCCGTTTCGGGGCGCCGTGGTGCAGTCGCTGAACGTCCGACACAGGCGTCGACGGTCCAGGGGGCGACCGGCCAGCACGTCGGACGGTAGGTCCGGGTAGCTGAGCACCATCCGCCCGAGGCCCACGGCGTCCACCCGGCCGGCCCGTACCTCGGCCTGGGCCACGTGGGCCAGCCACTCCTGGAGGTACGAATAGCCCGAACCGACGAAGGCCAGTTCGGGGTGTCGGGCCCGTAGGACAGCGGTGGCACCGATCAACCGGGCCACCTCGACCAGCGGATCGGCCGGTGGGAGGTAGCCGTCCGACGGCGGGAAGTAGGCCGGACGCTGGGCGTGCGGACAGTGGTAGGGGCTCCCGGCCGTGGCGCACACCATGGACACTCCGGCGTCGGCCAGCATCCCCAGCAGGCGGTCGGGCTCGGACAGGTCCAGACCGACGCCCGTGCCGTCACCACCGAAGGCGAACCGGTACGGAGCCTCGACGGCTGGGCGGCCCACCCCGTCGGGCCCGGCCTCGTGGGGGGCCAGGTCGTACAGGCTGAGCCGAACCCCGAGGCCCAGGTCGGGGACCGCGGCCCGGATGGCGGCCAGCGTGCCCAGTTGGAACCTGGCCCGATCCTCGAGGGCTCCGCCATACGGACCGTCGCGGTCCACCCCGCTGAGCAACTCGTGCAGCAGGTAGCCGTGGCAGGCCTTGACGTCCACGAAGTCGAAGCCGGCCTCGGTGGCCACCTCGGCGGCAGCCACGAAGTCGCCGACCAGGTCGTCCAACTCGCCGTCGCTCAGGACGCTCGATTCGCCGAGTGGGACCCGACCGTCCAGCACCGGGTGCCGGTAGGCGATCCTGGGGACCGGTGACCCGTCGGGCCGGGACCACCGACCCGAGTGGGTGAGCTGCAGGCCCACCACCAGGTCATCGGTTCGACCATGGCGGTCGGCGTGGGCGGCCACCAACCGGGATCGCAGCCCACCCAGGTCGTCGACGCTGGACGGCCCGATGCACAGCTGGTTCGGGTTGGCCCGGCCGTCGGCTCGCACGGCAACGGCCTCGCCACCCCACACGAGCTTGGCCCCACCGGCCCCGAAGCGTTCCCACCGTCGGGCCACCAGGTCGGTGGGTCGCCCGTCGGTGGTCCCGTCCCAGCCCTCCATGGGCAGCACGGCGAACCGGTTGCCGATCGTGCGCGCCGTGCTCCCGGCGAGGGCCACCGTCCAGGGCCGGGCCAGGGGGGCGTCCGGCCCCACCTCCAGGTCGTCGTCCAGGCACAGGTCGGTGCCCGTCTCCACCCCCAACTCGGCGAGCCGGTCCCGGACGGTGGCCACGTCGGCCAGCCGACGGACCTGGGTGATGCGGTCCCCGGTGCTCATGGCGTACTCAGAGTGTGGCCTCGAGCCGTCGGGCGATGTCACCCAGGACCTCCACGTCGGAAGCGGGCCTCCGGGGCGCGCCGTCGGGGATCCGGCTGGAGCCGATCCACCCCCGGAGTTCCAGGAACAGAGCGGCGTCGTGGCGGTAGCCGGGGACGGGGTCCCGGAAGGTGAAGAAGCCGAGGTACTGCAGCAGGTCGTTGAGCTCGTGGAACGTCGGATCGCCGGCTGCCCAGCGCCGGTCCCGCTCGGCGAAGGCGTCGGGGGCGAACGTGGACAGCCCCAGCAGGTAGTCCGAGCCGTACATGACCATGTCGATGGCCAGGTCGTTGCCGGTCAGCACCAGGAAGTCGGGTCGTACCTCGTCGCGCACGGCCAGGCGCTCCCACTCCAGGCCCCGGTCCAACGACGAGTGCTTGGCCCCCACGCAAGCCCCGACCTCGAGCAGGCCCCGGTAGGCATCGAGGTCGTAGATCCGGCCGTAGGGCACGAACATGGGTCCCAACTCGAAGGCCAGGAACCGGTCGCACTGCTCGGCGATCGCCGTGTGGGCGTCCACCCAGCCGTCGCCGTCCCGGCTGGTCAGGCCGTGGGTGGGGAACACGATGGGGGTGCCGCCCGCCGCCTCGATGCGCTCCACCTCCCGGCGGTAGCCGTCCAGGTCGAACGGGTCGCCGGGGCGGTCGTCGAGGTGGGCGCCGGCCACGAAGGCGTCGCAGTGGTCGGCTGCCACCGCCAGGACCCGGTCCTTGGTGGCTTCGTCAAGCAACTGGACGAAGCCGGTGTCCATGTTGACCGCAGGGGTCAGGCCGGCCCCGGCGGTCCGGGCCACGTGGCCGGCCAGGCCGTCGAAGTCCACCGAGCCGTCATCGTGGTGCGGCAGCAGGATGGCCGACATCCCGGTGATGGCCCGGCCGGGCCGCACCGGGGGGGCACCGGGCATCAGTCGGTCCCCCGGGTGGGGAGCCTGATGAGCGACTCGATGTCAGCCCCCTCGTAAGGCTCGGATTGGCGGTCGCGGAAGCGCTCCAGCAGGGCGACGGCCTCGACGGGCGGTGGAGGCAGCTGGACGGGCTCCGGTCCGGCTCCCGTGGGGGAGGCCCAGGCCGTACAGGCCAGCACGTGCTCCCCGGGCTCCAGCGCGCAGGACAGCACCGGCACGGCGCTGGACGGGTCGACCATCGAGGCGTTGGGGGGCTGTGGCCGGACCGAGGCCTTCCGGGGTCCGGACCCGGCGGCAGGATGGTCGACGAGGCCGGTGACGTCGCGGACCGTGGCCAACAGGGCCGAACCATCGGTGGTCGAGGTGCGCACCTCGCTCTCCCCACCGACCAGTCGGAGCGAGTCGACGCCGACGGCGAAGCCGGTCTCCACCGCACGAACGGCCCGTCCGGTCCGAACCAGGTGGACCCGGTGGTGGTGGGCCGCCCCGCCGGCCAGGACGGTGTCGACCACCACGTCGGTCCACGGCCGCCACCGCGACCAGAGAAACGGACCCGTTTCGGTCTCGACGACCTCGACGTCCTCGATCCTCGAGCGGCTCCGTCGGTCGTCGCCGTCGACCAGCACCAGGGTGGAGTCGGTCTCCGAAGCACCCCAGCCGAATTCGACCTCGCCGGTGAAGGCGTAGCGGGAGGAGTAGGCGAGCTTCTCGTACTTGGCCTCGACCTGTTCGATGAACCGGAGGCTCGTCGTGCGGCCGCCGGACAGCGCGACCGCGTGCACGTCGTCCCGGTCGACGATCCGGCCGGCCACCGGCTGGGCCACCGGGCCGTCGGTCGGTACGGGCGGGGCCTCGGGACCGGCCCAGAACGGATGGTCGTCGGGCGCGGCGAGCCCGACGAAGGCCTTCATGGCCCAGTAGGGCGACCCGGGCGAGTTGTACGCCTCGGCCAGGCGTCGGTTGTCGTAGCCGTAGCCGATGGAGAGGACCCCGTCGCGGTCCGAGACGGGTCGGTCGGCCCACCAGCGGAGGTGTCGGCCCCAGTGGCCGCGGGCCTCGTCCCACGGCACGGCCTCCACGCCGGCCAGGGCATAGGCGCCCCAGAGGCTGGACTGGGCGAACCGGTAGGTCATGGAGCGGCCATAGGCGATGCCGGCCCCGTCGGGTCCGAACCAGTGGCTGAACTCCGGGCCGAAGAGCCGGGCCCGTTCGACGTAGCGGTCGGCCGCCTCCCGGTCGCCCAGGCCGGAGGCGTGGAGGATCAGCCCGTAGGTGTGGAAGGCGAAGGGCAGGTACCAGTCGACATTGCCCAGGGCGCCGTCGCGGGACCAGCCGTCGGCCACGTGGTAGTCCTCGATCCGCTCGACCGACCGCTGGCCAGCGCCCGGATCCCCGGGAGCCCCGATTCGCTCGCGCCCCATGTGAACCAGGAGCCGGAAGTACTGCCAGTTGTTGGGAGCCGGCTCGAACTCGTCGATGCCGTCCAGCCAGGCCAGGACCCGCTGCCGGGCCGGGTCGTCCAGGGGCTCCCAGAGGTGGTCGGGGGTGAAGGCCAGAGCGAAGCCGACCGCCGCCATCTCGACCATCCGCTGGTCGTTGTCGCCGGCACAGGGCCCCCAGTACTCGTCGCCGTCGGGGTCGGTCCCGGCGACCAGGCCGTCGCGCCAGCGGTCCCAATGGTCGAAGTGGCCGCCACCCACGGTCAGGGGGACGATCCCATAGAGCGGGCGGGCCCAGCCCTCCAGCTCGGCCACCCGCTGTTCGAAGAGCGCGGCGCCGCTGCCCAGGCGGGCCCGGGCC
>CAYWBE010000137.1:0-5112 GCA_964456295.1 uncultured Candidatus Nemicrothrix sp. | reverse complement strand
CCATGGGGAGCCTCGGCCTGGCCGACCGGAGGGACTGGGACGAGGCAGCGGACGGGGTCACCGGTGCCGCCGCGCCGCTCCTGGCCTTCGCCGGTGCCTGGATCCGGTACTGGTGGCTGAACGCCCGGACCGCCGGGCGGAGTTCGGAGCGCGACGGCTACGTGCTGGTCGTCGGGGTCCTGGGCGGCCTGGCCGTCACCGTGGTGGCAGTGGGAGGCGTGCTGCATTCCCTGCTCACCTGGGTACTGGTGTCGTCCTCCAGGCAGGCCGGTGCGGTCGCCCACTTCGACGTGCTCACCATCCACGGGGCGCTGGCCCTGACCGGGTTGGCGCTCTGGACGTACCACCGCGGCCAGGTGCCCCACGCCGTGGAGCGCCAGGTCGAGGGGCGGGACGAGGTGTCCCGGTTGTACGACCACCTGGAGGCCGGCGTCGGGCTCGTGACGTCCACCGTCGGGGCCGCGCTGCTGCTCGGCGTGGTGTTCCACAGGATCCTGCCGGCCCCCGACGACTGGGACCGGGGCGTGGGCGAGTTGGTGGCCGCCGCCCTCACCGCCCTGCTGGCCGGCGGTCCGGTCTGGGCCAGGGCGTGGCGTCGCATCCAGTCCCACGCCGGATCGGTCGCCGAGGAGTCGTCGGCGGTGCGGCGGATCTACCTGTTCTCGGTGTTCGGCGCGACGGCGCTGTGCGTCCTCGGGAGCCTGGGGACCATGGTCTTCCTGGTGCTGTTCGGCCTACTGGAAGGCGACCTCGACGTCGAGAAGATGGCCGTGTTCCGGTTCCCCCTGTCGATGCTGGGCGCCACCGTCGGGGTCGCGGTGTACCACGGGAGGGTGCTGCGATCGGGACTCCGGGCCGTCCCGGTGTCAGCCCGGCCGACGCTCCGCACGGTCACCGTCGTGGGCACGGAGCTGTCCGACCTGGTGGGCCGGCTGGAGGGCCTGCCCGGGGTCCGCGTCGTGCAGCGCGTCAGGCTGGACGCGCCCGGCGTGACTCCGGCTGATCCCGAGTCGGTGGTGGCTGACGTCCGGGACGCCACGGGGGACCAGTTGGTGGTGGTCGGCGCTGACGGATCGGCCGAGGTCATCCCGGTCGGCTCCTGATGGTCCCCGATCCGGGGTCGGGCGTCCCGGGTGGGCAGGATTGGGCCATGGACGACGCCAGGGACCGTGACGTCAGTGTCACCCGGGAGATCGAAGCCCCCGCCGAGCGGGTCTGGGCCATGGTGGCCGGGCTGGACCGGATGGGGGAGTGGTCGCCGGAGAACGACGGGGGCCGATGGATCGGTGGCGCCACCGGGCCCGAGGTGGGAGCGGTGTTCGTGGGTCGGAACCACAACGGCTGGCGCCGGTGGCTGACCTGGGTCACGGTGATCGAGTCCGATCCGCCCCGCCGGTTTGTCTTCCGGTTGCGGATCGGCCCGCTGGGTGGCTGCGACTGGGCCTACGAGATCGAGCCGACCGGTACTGGATGCCGGGTGACCGAGTCGTGGGTCGACGATCGGAGCCGTCTCCTGAAGAGGGTGGGGTGGTTGGTGAGCGGCGTGGCCGACCGGTCGGACCACAACCGGGTCACCATGGAGCGGACGCTGGAGAACCTGGCGGCGGCGGCCGAAGCCCTCTGAGCGACCTCAGCCCCAGCCGTTCCACGAGGTCACGGCAGCCGCTCCGCCCTGGCGGGTCGCCGGCTGGAAGTCGGTGCCGATCGTGTGGCCGACGGTGATGAGCGCCACCTGGCTGACCGTCTCGTAGGGAATGCCCAGCAGTTCGGCAGCCTCCTGCTCGAACATGAGGTGGATGGTCGTCCAGCAGGTCCCCAGCCCACGCTCCCGGGCGCCCAGCATGAAGCTCCAGGCGCTGGGGACGATGGAGGCCAGCGAGGACGCCGCCCCGAAGCCCGACTGGTCGATGCGGCCCGGCAGGCAGGGGATGACCATGACCGGCACCCGGTGCATGTTCTCGGCCAGGTAGGAGGCCGACCGCATGACCCGCATCTGCTGGGCGGCCCGCGGGGAGTCACCGGCCCCGGCCAGGTCGGTGTCGGCGGCCAGGGCGGCCGCGCTGCCCGCCATGTCCACGTAGCGGTCCCACCCCCGCCGGTAGAGGTCGGCCAGGCCGGCCCGCTTGACGGGGTCGGTGACCACCACGAAGCGCCAGCCCTGGCGGTTCGAGCCGGTAGGGGCCTGGACGGCGTACTCCAGGCACTCCTCGATGAGCCTGTCGTCGACCGGGCGGTCGAAGTCGAGGCGGCGACGCACCGAGCGGGTGGTGGTCAGCACGTCGTGCACCGAGAGCCCGAGCGTCTCGTGGGGTTGGGTGGTCATGGGTTGGTTCCCTTCTCGACGAGGTCGCGTATGCCCTCGACGCAGCGGAGCATGTTGGCCTTCTGTCCGGCCTGACGGTTGGCCATGATCTTCTGTTCCTTGTCGGGTATGGCCTCGATGAGGGAGGTCAGCCCCGAGGGCCCCGGTCCGAGCACCATGGAGAAGCGCAGCCGGGTGGCGCCGGCCAGGGGGACCAGCTCGAACCGCCACTGGGCTGCCGCGTCGACCGGATCCGCGGAGTTCCAGGCGAAGACGCGGTCCTGCTGGTGGTCGACGATGTGGCACACCACCTCCCAGTCGCCCATGCGTTCGTTCCGGTTCCGTCCCAGGAAGGTCGCGCCGACACCGGGTTCGGGGGAGGTCCATTCGGCGCCCCGGAACTCGTCGCTGAAGCGGGCCGGGAGGTCGATGTCGCTGATGAACGGCCAGATGGCCTCCGGTGGGGCGTCGACGTCGACCTCCACGGTCACGCCGGCACCGTCGGCATGCACCGGAGCCTCTCCGGTGGGGCGCTGGATGGTGTGGCCCCAGCGGTCGAACCACGTGATGTCGGCGGCCGGTCGGCGTACGGCGGGCGAGAAGTCGCCCCCGGTCGTCCATGCCACGGGTAGGAGCACGATCTGGCTGACACCCTCGGGAATGTCGAGCAGGTCGGCCACCCGGTCGGCGGCGTTCAGGTGCATGGTCGTCCAGGCGCTGCCCAGGCCCCGGGACCGCAGGGCCAGGCAGAAGCTCCATGCGGCCTGGATGACCGAGTCGAACAGGCCGGGGCGACCGCTCCCGTCGTGGACGCCGTGGATGGTGACCAGCACGATGGCCGGGACGTGCTCGAGGTTGCGGGCCAGGTGGTCGGCCGATCGCAGGGTCTTCTCGTTGTGGTGTCCGGTGCCGGCCACCGCGTCGTAGGCGTCGCTCATCCACCGCCCGCCGGCCTCGCGGTAGAGGTCGGCCAGGGCCTGTTTCGTCTCAGGGTCACGAACGACCAGCCACCGCCGGCTGGTCTGGTTCCCGCCGGTGGGGGCCTGCTCGGCCAGGTCGATGCAGTCCAGCAGGACGTCCGGCGGGACCGGGCGTTCCAGGTCGAGGCGCCGCCTGACGGCCCGGGTGGTCGAGAGCAGCCGGTCGGTCTCGGACGTGTCGAACGGTGGGTCGTGGGGCGTTCCGATGCTCGGGTGGGGGGCCATGCCCGAACTATTGCCCTAGAACTCGTCGAAGGCGTCACCGAGCCACGCCGGGGCCCGGTCCAGGAGGTACTCGCTGATTGACCGGGACCGCTCGAGGGCGTCGCACAGCCAGTCGGCCTCGCCGCCCCGCAGGAGGGCGGCCAGGGGGGTCTCGAGTCGGGCCGTGACGCCGAGTGATCGCTGCGGGGCGTCGGTGACCGCCTCGAACGAGTCGACGGCCGATACCTGGGTGGGGAGGTCGGGGCCGCCCAGTCCGGCCAGTTCGGTGGCCAGGACGAGCAGGTCGGGGCCGTGTTCCAGCGGTGGCAGCGCCCAACTGAAGACGAGGTTGATGACCAGGTCGTCGCTGGGGTCCTGGTCCTCGGGGATGGACATGACCTCGTCCTCGAAGGCCAGCAGCGTCCGGACCTCGATGTCCAGGGAGAGGCGCAGGTCGAGCGGGCCACCGCAGGCCGCCTCGGGATGGAGGTCCACCTCGAAGGCCTGGTGCATCGAATAGGTCTCGACGAAGTGGCGCTCGTCGTGGACGTGGAACCCGTGGTCGGCGGCGTGGTCCTTCAGGTCGGCCACGAAGCCTGCGATGTCGACGACTGCCACGGGAATCCTTCCTGGTTGGTCGGCCTCGGCTGTCCGAGGGTTTCGGCCCACGGTCTGTCGCGTGTGGGTAGGACCCAGCGTAGGGCCGACCAGATGGACCGGTCGTCGGGGTTTGGCACACTGGGCGGGTGCGAACCGGCCCCCCCGACCACGACGTGCCCAACGCGGGCGATGGCCCGGTCGATCCGACCATGGTGCTGAGTGCCCTCCACGATGCCGCCGATGCTGTGGTGGCCGTGCTGGCCGAGCATGACGACTGGGGTCCGTCCGGTCGGAGGGGCGACCAGTACGCCAGCGACGTGGCAGCCGACGAGGCGGTCCACGACCTGCTGGATCCCCGGGGCTACGGGGTGCTCAGCGAGGAGTCCGGCCTGCGCCATCCCGACCTGGCCGGCATGCCGGTGATCGTGGTGGACCCGTTGGACGGGTCGACCAACGCCTCCCGGGGGCTGCCGTGGTACGCCACCAGCCTCTGTGCGGTGGACGACGAGGGGCCGCTGGCCGCGGTGGTCCTGGACCTGGTCTCGGGCACCCGCTACGACGCGGTACGGGGGTGGGGTGCCCGGAGGGACGGCGAGCCTATTCAGCGGACCACCGCGCCGCCGCTGGACGAGGCGATCGTCGGGCTGTCGGGCCTACCGCCCCGCCATCTGGGGTGGGGGCAGTTCCGGGCCATGGGGGCGGCCGCCCTGGACCTGTGCGCGGTGGCCGATGGACGCCTCGACGGCTACCTGGACTGCTCGGTGGATGCCCATGGCGTGTGGGACTACCTGGGGGCCCTGCTGGTCTGTTCGGAGGCGGGTGTGCAGGTGGTCGACGCCCATGGGCGGGACCTGTGTGTGCTGGACCCTGATGCCCGGCGAACCCCGGTGGCCGGCGCCGGTCCGGCCCTGGCCGATGCCCTGCTGGAGGCACGTCGAGGGTTCTGAGGTCGATCGGTCGGTAGGTTGCCGGTCCCGGGCGCGTAGCTCAGCTGGCTAGAGCACCTCCCTTACAAGGAGGGGGTCG
>CAYWBE010000136.1:0-5185 GCA_964456295.1 uncultured Candidatus Nemicrothrix sp. | reverse complement strand
GAGATGGTGGCGCTGCTCCAGCAGGGCCTGTCCATCGACGAGCGGACGTTGGACCGGACGATCGACATGGTGCGGTCCGACGAACGGCCGTCCGAGGTGCTGACCACGGAGATCCTCCGGACGTCGCGTGGCAAGCCGGTGCGGCCCCGGTCGGCCGGCCAGAAGCGCTACGTCGAGGCGGTGGCCGGTGGGATCATCACCTTCGGGATCGGCCCGGCGGGGACCGGAAAGAGCTGGCTGGCCGTGGCCATGGCCGTGCGGGCCCTACAGGCCGGACAGGTCGACCGGATCGTCCTGACCCGACCGTTGGTCGAGGCCGGTGAGCGCGTCGGCTTCCTACCCGGCGACCTGATGGCCAAGGTCGACCCGTACCTCCGGCCCCTGTACGACGCCCTGTTCGACATGGTGGACGTCGAGACGGCCGAACGCCTCGTGGACCGTGGCCAGGTGGAGGTGGCGCCGCTGGCCTTCATGCGGGGCCGCACCCTGAACAACAGCTTCATCATCCTGGACGAGGCCCAGAACACCACGCCCGAGCAGATGAAGATGTTCCTGACCCGGGTGGGGTTCGGATCCCGCGTGGTGGTGACCGGGGACATCAGCCAGGTGGACGTTCCCGGGGGGCGCAGTGGCCTGGCCGACCTGGAACAGATGCTGGACGGGATCGACGGGCTGTCCTTCGTCCGCCTGGGGGCCCGGGACGTGGTCCGACACCGCATCGTCCAGGACATCGTCGAGGCCTACGAGCGCCACGCCGGCGATCGCGCTCCGGGCACGGGCGAAGCCGACGAGCCCGACGAGCGCGGCGGCCCGAGTTGAGCGACGAGCCTCCGGACGCCGGGGCCCCTGCAGGGCCACTGGTGATCGTGGATGACGAGCGGGCCGCACCCCCGACCGCCGGAACCACCGATCGTCGTCCCGTCGACATCGCGGCCTGTCGGAGCCTGGTGGCCGACGTCCTCCAGCACGAGGGGCTGGGTGGTCGGAGTCTCGAGGTCCACGTCCACGTGGTGGACGAGGGGCCCATGGCGGCCCTGAACGCCGAGCACATGGGGGGAGACGGCCCGACCGACGTCCTGTCCTTCCCGGTGGACGACCCGACCGAGGTGCCCGACGGCGTGCCCGTGCTGCTGGGCGACATCGTGTTGTGCCCGACGGTGGCCGATCGGCAGGCCGCGGCCCATGCCGGCGACTACGACACCGAGGTGGCCCTGCTGCTGGTCCACGGGGTGCTCCACCTCCTGGGCCACGACCATGCCGAGCCTGCCGAGGAGGAGGCCATGCGGGAGCGTGAGCGACTCCACCTGGCACGACACGGAAGGGTCCGACCGTGAGCCTCGGCGTCACCCTGGTGCTGGTGGTGGCCCTGACCATGGTCTCGGGCCTGCTCGTGGTCGTGGAGACGGGAATCCTGCACATCCGTAGGTCCCGGGCCGAGGTGCTGGTCGAACGCCGGGACGATGGGAAGGGTGGGTCGGGGGTGCTTCCGACGCTGCTGGACGACCGTGTCCGCTCCCTGGGCGTGGTGCTCCTCCTGGTCATGGGATGTCGGATGTCGGCCGCCGGGGTCCTCGCCGTGGTGGTGGCCGATCGATCCGGGGCGGCCTGGGCGGCTGCCGCGCTGGGCGTACTGCTCGTCGCCGGGTTCCTCCTGGTCGACGTGCTGCCCCGGACCGTCGCCCTCCGGTCCCTGGATCGGGTGGTGGTCGGTTCAGCCGTCGTGGTATCGAACCTCTCGCTGGTCCTGCCGCTCCGGTGGTTGGCCGACGGCCTGGTGTCGACCGCTGAACGCATCCTGCCCCGATCGCTGCGCGCCGACGTCCCCCTGGTGTCCGAGGAGGAGTTGCTGGCCGTCGCCGATCGGGCCCTGGCCTCGGACGCCATCGATGCCGAGGAGCACGAGCTGATCGGTTCGGTGATCGCCTTCGGCGACCGGTTGGTCCGTGAGGTGATGGTGCCCAGGCTGGACATGGGATGCGTGGGTGCCGACCTGACGGTGGCCGAGGCCATGGCCGAGGCGGCCCGGAACGGCTACAGCCGGATTCCGGTGAGTGGTGCCGGGGTGGACGACATCGTGGGGGTGGTCCACGCCAAGGACCTCATGCGGGCCCACCTGGAGGGCCGGGACGACCGGGTCGTCGGGTCGGTGGCCCGGGAGCCCCGGTTCGTCCCCGAGACCAAGCAGGCCGACGACCTCCTCCGTGAGATGCAGGCCGGGCGGTTCCACATGGCCGTCGTGGTCGACGAGTACGGCGGCACCGCCGGCCTGGTCACCATGGAGGACCTGCTGGAGGAGGTGGTCGGCGAGATCGTCGACGAGTTCGACCACGAGGAGCCCCTGGCCCAACCGGTGGCCGGCGGCGGCATCCGGGTCCATGGCCGCATGCCGATCGACGAGTTGCACGAACTGCTGGGTGAGGCCCTGCCGGTGGGCGACTGGGACACCGTGGGTGGCCTGATCTTCGACGCGCTGGGCCACGTGCCCGAGGTCGGGGAGGCCGTAGTGGTGGCCGGCCGACGGTTCGGGGTGGAACAGGTCGTGGGTCGACGGATCACCCGGGTGCGGATCGGCGCCGCGAGGAACGACCGGTGACCTCGTCGATGGTCTCCGGTGACGGCCACCGGTCGGGGTTCGTCACGCTGGTCGGGCGTCCGAACGTCGGCAAGTCGACGTTGGTGAACCGGCTCCTGGGTCAGAAGGTCACCATCGTGTCCGACAAGCCCCAGACCACGCGGACCGAGGTTCGGGGCGTCCTGACCCGGCCGGGCGTGCAGGCCGTGTTCTGTGACACGCCGGGCATCCACAAGCCCCGCACGCTGCTCGGCGAGCGTCTCAACGACACGGCTCGGGGTGCTCTGGCAGACATGGACGTCGTGCTGTTCCTGGTGGAGGCCGACGGGCCGATCGGCCGGGGAGACGCCTTCATCGCCGAGGGACTGCCGAAGGATCGGACGGTGCTGGTCGTCAACAAGGTCGACCGTGTCGGCCGGGACCGGATCGCCGAACAACTGGTGGCTGCCTCGGCCTTCGACTTCGACGAGTACTTCCCCATCTCGGCCCGCGAGGGCGAGGGCGTGGATGCGTTGCGGGCCCACGTGCTGGGCCGGCTGCCCGAGGGGCCGCAGTACTACCCCGACGACATGGTGACCGACGTGCCCGAGGCCTTCTGGGTGGCCGAGCTGGTCCGCGAGCAGTTGCTGGCCGTGGTCAAGGAGGAACTGCCGCACTCCATCGCCACCCGGGTGACCGAGTGGGAGTGGCCACGGGTGCGGTGCGAGATCCTCGTCGAGCGGGATTCCCAGAAGGGCATCGTGATCGGTAGGAAGGGCGCGGTGCTCAAGGAGGTGGGCACGGCGGCCCGGGCCCAGATGCCCGAGGGGGCCTTCCTGGAACTGGTGGTCAAGGTCGACAAGGGTTGGCAGAAGCGCCCCAAGGCACTCGACCGGCTGGGCTACTGAATCGGCCCGGTCTCCTGGTCGGCCCGCTCCCTCAGTCAGCGAGACGGGCCAGGAAGTCCAGCGCCTCGTCCCGGTCGCCGGTCCGGGGCATGTCGGGCAGGGCCCCGAGCAGGTCCCAGCGGTAGGACTTCGAGGTAGCCAGGCGTCGGTCCAGGACGGCGACCATGCCCCGATCGGTGGCACCCCGGATGAGGCGGCCCGCCCCCTGGGCCAGCTCGGTGGCGGCCAGGGGCAGGTCGATCTGCCGAAAGGCCTCGCCTTCGCCCACCAGGTCCCGGCGGGCGCTCAGGAGCGGGTCGTCAGGTCGGGGAAACGGGATCCGGTCGATCACCACCAGCGACAGGCTGGGGCCGGGTACGTCGATCCCGTGCCACAACCCCTTGGTGCCGAACAGGCACGACGTCTCGTCGTCGGCGAACTCGGCCATCAGCAGGGGGCGGGGCAGGTCGTCCTGGTGGAGGACCTGCCACGGGAGGCGGTCCCTGAGGGCGTCGACGGCGGCATCGAGGGCGCGGCGGCTGGTGAACAGGGCCAGGGTCCGACCGCCTGCCGCGGTGGCCAGGCGCTCGATCTCGTCGTGGCACGCCTCGGTGAAGTCCCCGTCGCGGGGGTCGGGCATGGCGGTGGCGCAGTACAGGAGGGACTGGTTGGCGAAGTCGAACGGACTACCCACGTCTTCGAAGCGGTGGTCGTGGTGCCTGCCCTCCCGGCCGGTCAGGCCGAGGCGCTCGGGAAGGTTGGCCGGCACGGTGGCGCTGGTCAGGACGACGGTTCGCTCGGCCCAGAGCCGTTGGTCGAGCACCCTGGCCACGTCGACGGGGGCCACCTGCAGGCTGGGACGCCTCGTCGACCCCTCGGTCCAGGCCACCTTCTGCCCGGGGACCGGCCCGCCATCCAGGTCCAGGGCGGCCGACACGTCGTCGGACAGGACCTCGACGGACCGCAGCGCCCGCGAGCGGCGGGCCGCCACGTCGCCGGCGCCGTCCTGGGGGACGGCCAGCAGCTCGGTACGCAGCGCTGCCAGGCGGGTGGTCGCCAACTCCAGCACGGCCCGCAGGTCTCCGAGTGCTGCCGGGACCACGCGGTCCCCGAGGTGGGGGGCCAGGACGTCGTCGAGACGGCCGGACAGGTCCGACACGTCCTCCACCGCGGTGGATCCCGAGAGGATGGCCCTGGCCCGCTGCACCAGGGAGTGGAAGCGGCCGGCCCGGAGCTCACAACCCACGGCCCGGGCCACGATGTCCTCGGTCTGGTGGGCCTCGTCGAGGATGGCCAGGTCGTGTTCGGGGAGGATCGCCCCCTCGGCGGCCAGGTCGATCCCGTAGAGGTGGAGGTTGGTGACGACCACGTCGGACATCTCGGCCGCGGCCCGAGCCTCCTCGGCGAAGCACTCGTCGCCGCTCGGGCACCGGGCGGCACCGGGGCACTCGGTCGAACCGACGCTGACCGCCGCCCAGGTCGCCGGGGTGGGTTCCGTGGGGAGGTCGGACCGGTCGCCGGTGGTCGTCGTTTCGGCCCATTCGGCGATGGCTACCAGTTGGTCGGCGTCGGCCGATTCGGCGAGCCCGCCGTCACCCGGCATGCCGTCCAGTTGTTGCTGGTCGGTCCCGCGCAGTGCCTCCAGTTCATTGAGGCGTTGCCGGCACACGTAGTTGGAGCGTCCCTTCAGGACGGTGAAGGTGAACGACCGTCCGAGGTGTGGCGTGAGGTGCTCCTGGAGGAACGG
>CAYWBE010000135.1:0-5337 GCA_964456295.1 uncultured Candidatus Nemicrothrix sp. | reverse complement strand
GTGTCCTGGGTGACGTTGACGCTGCCCTCGATGGAGTTCTCGATGGCCGCGAAGCCGAGGTCGGCCTCGCCGGCCACCACCTGGCGGAACACGTCGGGGATCGACGGGGCGAGGCGCAGGTCGAGGGCCGTCAGGTCGCCCTGGGTGTAGAGCGCCTGTTCGGTGAACGTGCCCGTAGGACCCAGGTAGGCGAGCGTCGACGGCTCCGGAGGTGCGAGATCGGCCACGGGAAGGGAGGATAGTGAGGTGGACCCCGATGCCCGGCACGAGTTGCCCCTGAACGACCGATCCCTGAGCGACCGGTCCCTCGACGACCTGCTGGCGGCCGTGGCGTCCGGAGAGGTGTCGCCCGACGACGCGGCACGACGCCTGAGCCGCCTCCCGTTCGCCGACGTGGGCGTGGCCCGCATCGACCACCACCGGGCCCTCCGGCAGGGACTCCCCGAAGCGGTGTACGCACCGGGCAAGTCGGTCGAGGACGTGGCCACGGTGGTCGGCGAGCTGTTGGACCACGGCACCGGACCGGTGGTGCTGTCGCGCGCCGACAAGGACCAGATGGCGGCCGCCCTGGCCGTGGACGCCACGGGCACCGTGCTGGGCCACACCGTGGTCTGGCGGCGGGCCGCCGGTCGGGGCGAACGGGTGCTGGTGGTCACCGCGGGCACGGCCGATGCCCCGGTGGCCGACGAGTGCGCCGCGGTCCTCTGGGCCCACGGGCTCGAAGCCGATCGCCTGCGCGACGTGGGCGTGGCCGGGATCCACCGGCTGCTGGCCGACGTGGACCGGATCCACGAGGCCGAGGCCGTGGTGGTGGTGGCCGGCATGGAGGGCGCCCTGTCCAGCGTGGTCGGGGGCCTCACCGGTGCCCCGGTGGTCGCCGTGCCGACCAGCGTGGGCTACGGGTCGTCGCTCGACGGCGTGACGGCGTTGCTCGGGATGCTGGCTTCGTGCGCCTCGGGCCTGACTGTGGTGGGGATCGACAACGGGTTCGGCGCGGCGTGCGCCGTGCTCCGGATGCTGGGGCCGGCATGACCCGGGTGGCGTGGTTCCAGCCGTTCTCCGGGATCGCCGGCGACATGGCCCTCGGCGCCCTACTGGACGCCGGCGCCGACGTGGACGAGGTCCGGGCCCTGGTGGGTCTCCTCCCGGTGGCCACACTCCCGGGGTCGAGTTGGGAGCTGAACGCCGAACCCTGCCTCCGGGGCGGCCTGGCGGCCGTCGACGTCCGGGTGACCGCCCACGATCAGGCCACCCACCGGCACGCCCGGGACATCCTGGCCATGGTCGACGAGGCGGGCTTCCCCGATCGGATGGCCCGGAGGGTGCGCGACACCTTCGAGGCCCTGGCCGCCGTGGAGGGCCGGCTCCACGGGATTCCTCCCGACGATGTCCACTTTCACGAGGTGGGGGCCATCGACAGCATCGTGGACGTGGTCGGTACCTGTGCGGCCCTCGAGGTCCTGGACGTCGACGAGGTGCGGTCGGCCAGCGTGGCCACCGGGACCGGGACCGTCGAGTCGGCCCACGGGGCGATCCCCGTTCCGGCGCCGGCCACCATCGCCCTGCTGGCCGGTGCTCCGACCCACGGGACCGACGTGGCCGCTGAACTGACCACGCCGACCGGTGCCGCCCTGCTGGCCGCCATGGTCACCACATGGGGTCCCATGCCGGCCATGGTCGTGGAGGCCACCGGCCACGGAGCCGGCGACCGCGACCTCGACGGCCGACCCAACGTCACCCAGGTGGTGGTGGGTCGGCTGGACGATGCGGCGGCCAGCGACGCTGGCGGTGCGGGACGGGGGCCCGGACAGCCGATGGAGGTGCTGGAGGTCAACGTGGACGACGCCACCGGCGAAGCCCTGGCCCACGCTTTGGCCCGGTGCCTGGAGGCCGGGGCCCGGGACGCATGGGTGACCCCCATCGTGATGAAGAAGGGCCGGCCGGCCCACGTGGTGAGCGCCCTGTGCGACCCGGCCGACGTGGCCGTGGTGGCCGACGTGCTGGTCGCCGAGACCGGTTCGCTCGGGGTGCGGGCCCATTCCGTCCAGCGGTGGGCGGCAGCCCGCACCATGGACGAGGTCGAGGTCGACGGGCACCGCATCGCCATCAAGGTGACGGCCGGGCGGGCCAAGGCCGAACACGACGATGCGGTACGGGTGGCGGCGGCCACCGGACGTCCGCTGCGCGAGGTGCTGGCCCTGGCCGAGGCGGCGTGGTCGCCGGATCCCGGTCAGGCCTGAGCGCCCTCGTACGCTGGCCCGATCATGAGCGACGACCGCCTGTACTTCCGCCAACTCCTGGCCGGCCGCGACTTCGCCACCGACGATCCGCTGGCCCGCCAGATGGTCAACTTCGTCTACCTCATCGGCGACCGGGAGGCCGGCGAGGCCGTGGTGGTCGACCCGGCCTACGACGTGGACGGCATCCTCGACGTGCTGGCCGCCGACGGCATGCGCTGCACCGGGGCGTTGGCCACCCACTACCACCCGGACCACGTGGGTGGCTCGATGATGGGCTTCGACATCGTGGGGGCCGCCGAACTGCTGGAGCGCACCTCGGTGCCCATCCACGCCCAGCACGACGAAGCGGGGTTCATCGCCGAGGTGACCGGCCTGGGCGACGGTGACATCGTCGGCCACGACAGCGGCGACGTGGTCACCGTGGGCGCCGTCGACATCGAGCTGATCCACACGCCGGGCCATACCCCGGGCAGCCAGTGCTTCCTGGTGGACGGCCGCCTGGTGGCCGGGGACACCCTGTTCCTGGAGGGCTGTGGCCGGACCGACCTTCCGGGTGGAGACCCGGCGGCGCTCTACGACAGCCTCCACCACCGGCTGGCCCGGGTGCCCGACGAGGCCGTGCTCTATCCGGGGCACCTCTACTCGCCGCAGCCGTCGGCGCCCATGGGCGACACCCGGCGCGACAACTTCGTGTTCATGCCCCGCTCCGAGGAGCAGTGGCTGGCCATGTTCGGCCGCTGACCCGGCCACCCGGTAGTACCGACCCTGACGAGAGACGAGCCCTCAGTGTTCCGTGCCCTACGACTCGACAAGACCGACGACGGGTTCCAACGGGAGTTCGTGACCCTCGCCGACGGTGACCTGCCGCCGGTGGGCGACCCATCGGTGGACGACCCGGCCCACCCGGAGGTGGTGGTCGACGTCGAGTACTCGACGGTCAACTACAAGGACGCGTTGGCCGTCACCGACTCGTCTCCCATCGTCCGGTCGTGGCCGATGGTGCCGGGTATCGACCTGGCGGGCACGGTCGCCTCGTCGGAGGATCCCGCGGTGCCGGTCGGCCAGCGGGTGGTCGTCAACGGCTGGGGGATGGGTGAAGCGTCCTGGGGTGGTCTCACCCAGCGGGCCCGGGTGCGTGGCTCGTGGACGGTGCCCCTGCCCGACGGGGTGTCGACGGCCGAGGCCATGGCCATCGGGACGGCCGGCTACACGTCGAGCCTCTGCGTGCTGGCCCTCGAGGACCACCACGTGACACCTGAGAGCGGTTCGGTGCTGGTCACCGGGGCGGTGGGCGGCGTGGGCAGCGTGGCCGTGGCCCTCCTGGCCGCCCGGGGCTACGAGGTGCACGCCTCGACGGGCCGTCCCGCCGAAGCCGACTACCTGACCGCGTTGGGGGCGTCGGCCATCGTGGAGCGGTCCGAGCTCTCCGAGCCGGGCGGTCGTCCCCTGGCTCGGGCCCGGTGGGCCGGAGCGGTGGACGCGGTGGGCAGCCACACCCTGGCCAACGTCCTGGCCCAGATACAGCCCGAGGGCTGCGTGGCGGCCTGTGGCCTCGCCCAGGGCATGGACCTCACGACCAGCGTGGCGCCATTCATCCTGCGTGGGGTGACCCTTCGTGGCGTGGACTCGGTCAACATGCCACAGGCCCGCCGGCTGGAGGCCTGGCGACGACTCGACGAGGACCTGGACCGCGAACTGCTGGCGTCGATGACCACCACGGTGGGGCTCGACGAGGTGCCGGCCGTGGCCGACGAGGTGCTGGCCGGTCGGGTCCGCGGACGCGTCGTCGTCGACGTGAACGCCTGAACGATGCGGCTGGGACTGGGGGTCGACGTCTGGGCGTCGCCCCACGTGGAACTGCCGATGCGGCGGATCCTGCTGGCCGAGCGGCTGGGGTTCGACTCGGTGTGGACGGCCGAGATCTACGGCGCCGACGCGGTCACGCCACTGGCCTTCCTGGCCGCCCACACCCGGTACCTCCGGTTGGGTTCCGCGGTGGCCCAGGTACCGGCCCGGCCACCGACCACCACGGCCATGCAGTTCGCCACCCTGGAGGCCCTGGCCCCCGGCCGGGTGGTATGCGGGCTCGGACTGTCGGGGCCGCAGGTCGCCGAGGGCTGGTACGGCCAGCCGTGGGGCCGCCCCACGGCCCGGCTGCGCGACTACGTGGCCATCGTGCGCCAGGTGCTGCGCCGCGAGGGCCCGGTGGAACACGACGGCCCCGAGATCCGCCTGCCGTATGACGGGCCCGGTTCGACCGGGTCGGGACGACCGCTGAAGTCGATCCTGCATCCGAACCCCGACCTGCCGATCTTCCTGGCCACCGGAGGGCCGGCCAACGTGCGGCTCACCGCCGAGGTGGCCGACGGTTGGCTGCCGCTGGGCTACACCCCGGCCAGTGCCCACCTGTACGCCGAGGACCTGGCCGTCGGGCTGGAACGTGGTGGCCGCACCATGGCCGACCTGGAGGTCCAGACGGGGGCCACGGTGTGCCTGACCGACGACGTGCGATCCGTGCTGGATGCTGCCAAGCCGGGGGTGGCCATGCGGGTCGGCGGCTACGGCACGGCCGACCACAACTTCCACCGGGACGCCATGGTCCGACGGGGATTCGGTGAGGAGGCCGGGCGGATCACCGATCTTTTCGCGGCCGGACGGCGGGACGAGGCTGCTGCTGCCGTACCCGACGACTACGTGGACGACGGAGCCCTGGTGGGATCGGAGAATCGCATTGCCGAACGCTTCGAGCAGTGGCGGTCCACCGACGCCACCGGGCTGACCGTGCGGCCGAACACCGACGAGGAGATGGTCCTGCTGGCTCGACTGGCCGGTTGCGAACCACGGCCCGACGTCGAGGTACCGACCTGAGCGGTGGACCCCGGTCACCCGGTGCCATGAGGTCGGCCGGTGGTGCGCGAGGAGGGACTTGAACCCTCACACCCTTTCGGGCACAGGAACCTGAATCCTGCGCGTCTGCCAATTCCGCCACTCGCGCGAGTCGCGTGGCGAAGGGTAACGGGATCGATGGGCATCCGGCCGCGCCGAAGCGACGACCCACCCACCGGTACCATCAACTGCTCATGGGGGCGACTGTCCA
>CAYWBE010000134.1:3410-5394 GCA_964456295.1 uncultured Candidatus Nemicrothrix sp. | reverse complement strand
CGGACCACGTCGACGACCTCGGCGTGCAGATGGATCTCTGCACCGTGCCGGCGGGCGGCGTCCATCAGGTTGGACGCCGCCAACTGCGGGTCGTCGATGAAGCCGGAGCCGGGGATGAACACGGCGTCCAGACGCCCGCTCGGATCATCGCCGAAGTGGGGATCGTCGGGCCGCCGGGGCGGGTGGAACCGACCGGTGTCCAGTGCCGGGAACCGGTCGGCCAACTGGTTGGAGTCCAGTACCTCCCACGGCACCCCGACCTCGGTCAGCAACGAGGTGGACCCGGCCCGGTCGAATCCGGGCGGCTCGAGGAACAGCATCGGACACGGCACGAACCGTGCCAGTGGACCCGCCTCGCCGAACGCCGCCGGTTCGTCTTCGCCCGGTCGTCCCGGGGAAGTGGCGGACCCGTGGGACCCGTGGGGCCCGTGGGACAGGTGTCCCGCCCAGTCGGCCCAGCGGTGGGCCGACTCCCAGGCGGCGGTCACGCCGGCCAACGTCGAGTAGTTGAACCGCACTACCGACGAGCTGGCGCTGGTGGACCCGCCACCGACCGCGTTGCCACGGTCGACGACCAGGACCGATCGCCCCGAGCGCTGCAGTTCCAGCGCGATGGACGCCCCCATGACGCCTGCTCCGACCACCACCACGTCCGACATGGTCCGGAGCGTAGGGCGGCCCGCCTTCCACCCTCCCGGATTCCACCACTACCCTCATGGGGCCTCGGTACCATCAACCGCAGGTTCAGGACCGGTCGGGGTCCACGAGAAGGGCAGCCAACATGATCCAGCGGGACGACGAGGTCGGACACGTCTTCTCATCGGACGACGTCTGTCGGGTGGTGGGCGAGCGGGTGCGTGATGCCCGGCGGTCCCTCGACCTGACCATGGCCCAGTTCGCCGAGGTGGCTGAGATCTCCCTGGGCATGGTGTCCAAGATCGAACACGGGCAGACGTCCCCCAGCCTCTCGACGTTGACCCGGCTGGCCCACGCGGCCCGGGTGCCCATCACGGCCTTCTTCCGTGGCCTGGACGAGGAGCACGACGTGGTGATCGTGCGGGCCGACGAGCGCATGGAGATCCTCCATGAGGGCACCCGCGAGGGCCACGTCTACGAGGACCTCGGCTCGCTGCGGGGCAAGACCCGGATCATCGAACCGATGATGGTCACCCTGGAGTCCGCCGACGAGGTGTTCCCGCTGTTCCAGCACGAGGGCGTGGAGTTCCTCCACATGCTGGAGGGGGCCATGGACTACGGCTACGGACCGAAGAATTACCGCCTCGAGGTCGGTGACACCATCCAGATCCACGGTGAGGTGGCCCATGGCCCGGTCAGCCTCGTGGACCTGCCGGTTCGGTTCATGTCCGTCAAGGTCTTCCCGGCGGCGGAGTAGGTTCGGGCCGAGATCATGGGAATTCTCTGGCTCCTCGAGGCCCACCAAAGTGCCTTCCTTTTTCTGCTGTTGCTGGCCGCCATCGGGCTGACGTTCTGGGAAGCGCGTCAGCAGGGCTTCGACCGGCGCTTGACCCTTTGGTGGATCTCGGTGGTCGGCATGACCCACGTCCTCGGCTATCTGGCTCTTCGGGCCTGGGTCGCGGCTAAGGAACGGAGGGAACGTTGACCCCTATCAGGCGCTGGTCGACAGCATCCAAGGTGTTCATCGTCTTGTTCGTGGTCGTGGTGGGCGGCTACCTGGGCGGGTGCCTCGGTCGAACTTCCGTTTCGGGGGACGAGGCGATTCGTATCGCTCGTGCCCAGATCGACTTCGTGCCCGATGAGACCAATGCCGAACTTGGCAAGAAGGGCTTTCCGCCACGGGCTGTCTGGGGGATCACGTTCTGGATCCCGGCTACTGACGGCGAAGACGGGTTCGAACGGAGGACAGCGGTTGAGGTGGACGCTGACACCGGCGACGTCATAGCGGTCTACGTCGACTACTGACACGCCGGATCCCCTTCAGGTTTCCCCTCACCTTCAGGTTTCC
>CAYWBE010000134.1:0-3310 GCA_964456295.1 uncultured Candidatus Nemicrothrix sp. | reverse complement strand
TTTTCCCAGCACGGATGGTGATTGGCTGTTACTGTGACCGTCGTCATAGAGGTGCATGGAAAAGGAAATGGGTCGTCGCTGTGGCCGACAGTTCTCGGGTGGGGGAGTTGCGACCGTTGTTGGCCCGACCTCCAACCCGTGCCATGAGCCACGCCATCAGTAGAAGGAGAGGATGCATGTCCACGTACGCGCTTAGTCCAGGTGGGGGGGTGAGGGTCCAATGATGGGTGATGACATCTTCATCGAGAACTACTACTTCGTCACCGTGGTGTTCATGTGGTTCCTGCACGTCGGCTTCATGTGTTATGAGGCTGGGGTCAGCCGCCGAAAGAACGTCATGTCGACGGCGATCAAGAACATCATGACCATCGCCGTGGTCACGCCGGCCTTCTACTACGCCGGGTGGTGGACCTACCTATGCATGTCCGAAGGCCTCATCCCGACAGTCGGCGATGCAGTCCACGGCGCAGAGTGCACATGGGGCAACCCGTGGGGCGAGCTGATGGGCCCGAACATCGGAGACCACGTGATGGCCGTCTTCTGGGCGGCGTTCCTGTTGTTCTCCTGGACCACCGGCTCGATCATGTCGGGAGCGACCATCGAACGCATCCGGGTCACTGCCTATCTGATTCTTACCGTGTTCCTCGGTGCATTCGTGTGGATCATCGGCGCTGCCTGGGGCTGGAGCTGGCACGGCTGGCTGGTCATCCACTTTGGGTTCCACGACTTCGCCGCCTCGGGAGTGGTGCACGGCATTGCCGGACTCTTCGCCCTCGGGGTGTTGTTCAATCTGGGGCCGCGGATCGGTGCATTCGATGACAACGGGGGTGCTAGGGCGTTCAAGCCTCACAACCTCCATATGACCCTCATGGGCCTCATGATCATCTTCACCGCCTTCTATGCCTTCTACGCGGCGTGCCTGGCGGTGTTGCCGGGCGAGGCTCCGGGTTGGAACAACATCTATTACAACCCGACCACGCTGGGTGCCATCACGTACACGATCACGATCGCGTTTGCTGGTGGCTTCATGAGCGGTTACATCTGCTCGAAGGGTGACCCATTCTGGACTCTGTCCGGTGGCCTTGCCGGCGTGATCGCCGTGTCGTCCGGTGCGGACGTCTACGCGCCCTCGCTGACCTACCTGCTGGCAATGCTGGGAGCGGCGTTCGCCGTGTGGATCGGTACCTGGCAGCAGGAGAAGATGCGGGTCGACGACGCCGTCGGCGCGGTCGCCGTCCACGGTTGGACGGGCTTCCTGGGTGTCCTACTCATGGGCATCTTTGCCAGCGGCTACCCGGCCGCAGCGGGCGCCGGGAACCAGGTCGACGTGACCATCCTGGGCCAGTTGGTCGGTATAGCCGCCCTCCTTCCGCTGGCGTTCCTCTCCGGCTACATCATCTCATGGCTACTGAAGCAGGCGAACCTGCTCCGGGTGCCGCCCGAGGTGGAGTTGGAGGGTCTCGACGTCGCCGAGTTCGGTGGGGACTTCTACCCGGACTTCGCTGGCACCACCGAGGTCATCGTGGAAGCCGATGGCCGGGAGGTACCAGCCGGACCGGTACTCGCTCATGCCGCCAACCAGATCATCCGAGGTTGATTGATGCTGGAACTCATCGTGGCCATCGTTGTGATGTACGCCGTCGTGCTGACGGCGGGCATCTGGGCGACGCGCAAGTCGCGGGCCATGCGTGAGGCGGCAGAAAACAACATCGATAGTTCAGTTTGAAAGGAGTGTGAATCGATATGGATACCTTTCCCTACGCCGATTGGACGGAGGCGCTGGAAGCGAATGGTGCGATCTACACCTGGGCCGACAACGAGAGTGCGATCTTTGTGCTCACCGCTCTGGGTATCGCAGCATTCGTGTTGAGCTTCATCCACCTGATCAGGACCGAGGACAGGAACCTCAACCACGCGGCCAGCCGACTGGCGGCCCGGGACGCATCGATGGGAGGTGAGTGAGATGGCCGGCAAGCAGATTGAGTTCCAGGAGAACCACACGCACAAGAAGTCCTACGAGCGTGGGATGTTGATCCTGTCGCTCGTGTGCATCGTGTTCGTCATCATCGCCGTGAACGTCGTCAGTGGCCCCACGTGCGGTGAAGACACATGGGCGATGGGCTGCTAGTCCCTGACGAGCAGTAGCCAGAGCAGTCGAATGACGGCGGCGGTGCGCCTCCGAGTCGCGGAGGTCGCCGCCGCCGTCGTCGTCATTTCGACGTTCCTGCCCTGGACCGTTGAGGACGACCGCACGCTGAGGGGCGTTCAGATCGGCGAGGGTCAGGTGATCGTCCTCACCGCAGTGGCGACGATCGTGATGATCCGGCTCGGTAGCCGTTTGGCGTGGTTCGCCGCCGGATTCTCTGCCGCCATCATCTGGCGCCAGTGGTTCGAGGATGAAGTCGGTCTTCAGGGCCTCGGCCCGCTGCTCGGCGCGTTAGCGGCCTCTGTGGCCGTCGGACTCCTGATCTGGAACCTGCTGGCCGACATCCGGGAGAATGCCCCGTAGGTCGGCGGCCTTGTTGGCGTCGGAGGTTCCCATGGGCGACGCTGGGCCGATGGTGAAGGACCGGTGACGGAGGAGCGTCGCTGCGAGGTGGCGGTTGTCGGTGCCGGCATGCTGGGGGCGTCGGCGGCCCGACACCTGGCCGACGCCGGTTGCGACGTGGCTCTCGTTGGTCAGGGCGAGCCGACGGATCGACAGACCCATGGGGGCGTCTTCGCTAGCCACTATGACGTCGCCAGAGTGAGTCGCATCATCGATCCAGACCCAGTCCGGGCGTGGCTAGGCCATCGGTCGGTCAGCCAGTTCGCGGACGTGGCAGCCCGTACCGGTATCGATCCCGTCAACCCCGTGGGCCACCTTTGGGTGGACTCGCATGCCGGTATCGACCTGCTGGCCGAAGCCGACGTTAGGTACGGGCTGTGTTGCCAACGGCGTGGTGCAGCCGAAGTCATTGAGAGCATGGGGTTCCTCTCGCTCCCTGATGAGTGCGAGACCCTGTGGGAGCCACCACCGGCGGGCAGTGTGGACCCCCGGGCCCACGTATCCTCTGAGACCGCCGCCGCGGTGGCCGCCGGGGCCACCCACGTGGTCGGTCTTGTTGACTCGGTCCTTGAGGGAGCGGTTGGACCGGTCTCGGTGTCCACCGACGTGGGCGTCATCGCCGCCGACCGTGTGCTGCTGGCTACCGGTGCATTCTCCAGGTACGGCAGGTCTCCAGCGGCCGGCTTGGACCTGGAGTATGCGTTGCACACCCAGTTGCTTGTCCACCTGGATGCTGCCGAGGTCGACAGGTTGGCCGGCATG
>CAYWBE010000133.1:0-5396 GCA_964456295.1 uncultured Candidatus Nemicrothrix sp. | reverse complement strand
CACCGCTGCGCAGGACGCGCGAGAACACACTCATGGTCCGACGAGGCTACCGGTCGACGGCTGGCCCTCAGGGGCCGACCGTGGAGCCGGTCGGCGTCCAGTCAGGGGGTCGAGGCGGGCCGCAGCAGGCCCATCTCGGCCAGGCGGGGGGCAGCGTCGTCCACGCTGGTGCCGAGGATGGCGGCCAGGGCCTGGAGGTCGTCCTGGCGGATGGTCAGGACCCGCCCGTTGAAGTCCTGGCGCTTCACCTGGATGATCCCCAGGTAGCGACGGATCAGCTCCACCTCGGGGCCCGCGACATCGACCAGGGCCACCAGGTCGATGACGACCTTCTGCCCGGGTACCCATGCCGATGGTTCGGCACCCGTCGCCTCGACCACCGCATCGCCCTCGGCCGCCGGCAGCAACTGGTCCACCGGCACGTCGTAGAACTCGGCCAGGCGGTGTAGGCGGGGGACCGACACGGAGCGCTCCCCGCGCTCGTAGGCACCGAGGACCGAGGCCTTGAACTCGGCCTCCGAACGGGCCTCCACGTCCTGGAGCGAGAGGCGCTTCTGACGGCGGATGACCCGGATGCGTTCACCAAGCCGAATGCTGTAGTCGTCGTCGGAGACCACGTGTCCCGGGCGGCGACCGGCCCCGGATACGTCCTGACGGGAAAACGACTCGGCCACGGCACGTGACGGTACCGACCGCGCTCCGTGGTTGCAATCAGTGGGGACCGGTCACCCGTCCGTCACGCAGCGCCGTGAGCAGCGTCCCGGCCGAGATGGCCGCTGTCTCGGCCCGCAGCACCGTCCGCCCCAGGCCCACCATGGCGTGTCCGGCCAGTTCCCCGTCGGTCCAGCCTCCCTCCGGCCCCACCAGCAGCATCCGGACCGACCCGTCGATCGGGCCGCCCCCCGGCTCGGCCAACGCCAGGCCCGACGCCGGCGCAATGTCGCCCGCCGCTGCCACCTCGTCGACGGTGGGTAGCCAGACCCGCCGGGACTGCATGGCCGCCTCACGGGCCACCCGACGGAACCGCTCGACCTGGGTGGCCGCCCTGGCCACGTCCCATCGCACCACCGACCGCTCGGCCGACAACGGAAGGATCCGATCCACCCCCAGCTCGGTGAGCTTCTGGACCACCAGTTCGGGCCGGCCGCCCTTGATCAGCGAGAAGCCCACGGCCACCTCCCGGTCGGGCGGGGCCACGACGACCAACTCCCCGGTCGGGTCGGGCTCGTCCCCGGTGCGGTACACGGCCCGGCACCACCGGCCGGCCCCGTCACCCAGGGTCAGGTCGTCGCCATCGCGTAGGCGCAGCACCCGGCCCAGGTGGTGCCGGTCCTCGTCGGCCAGCTCCGGTGCAGAGGGATCGGCCACGAACACGTGCGGCCCACCCCGGCCGTCGGGAACGCCACCCACGGGCCTAGCGAAATGCCGAACGGATCCTGGAGATCAGGCCCTCGTCGGCGTCGGCGACCACCTCGTCGCGCTCGTCGGCCAGCGCCCGCAACAGGCGGTCGGCCTCCTCGCTGAGGCCGTCCGGCGTGTCGACGTGCACCTCGACCACCAGGTCGCCTCGGCCGCGGCCCTGGAGGTGCGGCACGCCACGACCCCGGAAGCGGAAGGTCTCGCCGGTGGACGTTCCCCGGGGTACGACCAGTTCCTCGACGCCGTCGAGCGTCTCGTAGTCCAGGACCACCCCCAGGGCGGCCTGGGTCACGGGCAGGTGCAGCCGGTGCAGCAGGTCCGCGCCATGGCGTTCGAACACCGGATGGGACCGCACCCGGACCCGTACGTAGAGGTCGCCGGCCGGACCACCACGGGGACCGACTGCTCCCCGGCCGGTCAGGCGGAGCGTGGTGCCCTCATCCACGCCGGCCCGCACCTGGACGGTGAACGACCGCTCCTCCACGCTGCGACCCTCCCCTCCACACTGCCCGCACGGGTCAGGGATGACCTGACCGCGCCCCGAGCAGGTGGGGCATGTCGTAGCGGTCACCATCTGGCCGAGCATCGACTGGCGGACCCGCTGCACCTGGCCGGCACCGCCACAACCGCCGCACGTCTCGGGCCCCGACCCGGGTGCCGCACCGGTCGCCTCACAGGCCACGCATGCCACGGCGGTCCGGACCGACACCTCGGCCTCGGCGCCGAACACCGCTTCCTCGAAGTCCACCTCGAGGATGGCCTCGAGGTCCTCACCGGGCACCGGACCGGCCCGGCGTCGCCCTCCCCCGCCGAAGCCCCCGCCACCGAACGGCGAGCCGCTGAAGCCCGAGTTGCCGAAGAACGATTCGAAGATGTCGCCGAAGCCCGCGAACGGATCACCCGGGCCGGCCGAACCGGTGTGGCCGAACCGGTCGAACCGGTCGCGCCGCTCGGGATCCGACAGCACCTCGTAGGCGGCGGCCACCGCCTTGAACTCGGCCTCGGCCGATGCACCCTCCCCACCGTGGTTGGCGTCGGGATGGTGCTGGCGGGCCAGGCGACGGTACGCCTTCTTGATCTCGTCGGCCGAGGCGTCCCGGGACACGCCCAGGACCTCGTAGGGGTCGCGATCAGCCATCGGTGCCGGTCCTGCGCTCAGCCCTCGGTGAGCCGGTCGCCGAGACGCCGTCCCACCACGGCCACCGTTGCCAGGGCCTGGGAGTAGTCCATCCGGGTGGGGCCCAGCACGCCGATCGAACCGGCGGCCTCACCGTCGATCTCGTAGGGGGCCACGACCAGCGAGCAGTCGGCGAGCGGTTCCACACCGGTCTCGGTGCCGATGGCCACGCTGAGGCCACGGTCGATCACGTCGCGGATCATGGTCACCACGATGAACTGGCGCTCCAGCACGTCGAGCACCTGGCGGACCCGCTCCACCTCGCCGAACGCCGAGGCCACCCGGGCCGTTCCGCCCACGAAGGCCCGGTCGGCCTCCTCGCTCCGGGCCGCCAGGACCTGTCCGACCACGCCGAGGACCGCGTCGACGTTCTCGTCTCCGGTCACCGGGTTGTCGGGGACCGCCGACAGGCTCCGACCGATCAGCGCGGCCGACAGGTGGGCCGCCGCGATGGCCAGCGTGGCCTCCGACGGGTCGGCCGCCGGACCGGACAACTCCAGCGTGTGCTTCTCCACGGTCCCGTTGGCCATGACCAGCACCAGCAGGGCCATCTCGGCGGTCAGGCCCACCACCTGTACCGACCGGACCTCCTGGTGGTCCCGGTCCGGGGCCAGCACGACCGCCGCGCTCCCCGTCAGGTTCGACAGCAGGCTGCTGGTGTCGGACAGCATCTGCTCCATCTCGCGGTACGAGCGACGGAAGAAGGCCTGGACCTGTTCGCGGTCCGCGGCGTCCAGTGGGCCCGGCCCGTCGATGCGGTCCACGAAGAACCGGTACGCCTTCTCGGTGGGTACCCGGCCCGCCGAGGTGTGGGGCTGGACCAGGTAGCCCTGCTCCTCGAGGTTGGCCAACTCGTTGCGGACGGTGGCCGCCGACACCCCCACGTCCTCGGCCCCGGCGATGCGCGCCGAACCGACGGGCTGCGCGGTGTCGATGTACTCCTCGACCACCGCGCTCAGAATGGCCGCCTTCCGGTCCTCCAGCACGGTCCCGATGCTACCGGCGGTGGTCACCTCGGCTCCGGCCGACCCGGTCACTCGTCCAGCTTGAGGGCGGAGATGAAGGCCTCCTGGGGCACGTCGACGCGCCCGATGGACTTCATCTTCTTCTTGCCCTCCTTCTGCTTCTCCAGCAGCTTGCGCTTGCGCGTGATGTCACCGCCGTACAGCTTGGCCGTAACGTCCTTGCGGTAGGCCCGAACGGTCTGGCGGGCGATGACCCGCCCCCCGATGGCCGCCTGGATGGGCACCTCGAACTGCTGGCGGGGAATGAGCTCCTTGAGCTTGGAGGTCATCTTGCGGCCGTACACGTCGGCCGCGTCCCGGTGGACGACCGCCGAGAAGGCGTCCACCGCGTCACCGTGCAGCAGGATGTCCACCCGGACCAGGTCGGACCGTCGGTACCCCTCGGGCTCGTAGTCCAGGCTGGCGTAGCCCTGGGTGCGGCTCTTCATCTGGTCGAAGAAGTCGATGACCACCTCGGCCAGGGGCAGGTGGTACTTGATCTCCACGCGTTCGGGCGACAGGTAGGTGATCCCCTCGAGCTCACCACGCCGCTCCTGGCAGAGCTCCATGAGCGCCCCGGTGAAGTCGGTCGGCGTGATGACGTTGGCCAGCAGGTACGGCTCGGCGATCTCGGCGATCTCGCCGCCCGACGGCAGGTCGCACGGGTTGTCGATCTCCACCACCTCGCCGTCGGTGCGGGTCACCCGGTACTCCACCGACGGGGCAGTCGTGATGAGGCTCAGGCCGAACTCCCGCTCCAGGCGTTCCCGGACGATCTCCATGTGGAGCAGCCCCAGGAAGCCACACCGGAAGCCGAACCCCAGGGCACCGGACGTCTCGGGCTCGTAGGTGAAGCTGGAGTCGTTCAGCCGGAGCTTCTCGAGGGCCTCGCGTAGGTCGTTGAACTCGTCGCCGTCGATGGGATACAGGCCGCTGAACACCATGGGTTGCGGCTCCCGGTAGCCGTCGAGGGCCACCTCCGACCCGTGCCGACTGGTGGTGACCGTCTCGCCGGACCGGGCCTCGCCGACGTCCTTGATGCCAGCCAGCAGGTAGCCGACCTCGCCGGGACCCAACTCGGGGACCGCCGTCATGTCGGGGCGTCGGACTCCGATCTCGTCGACCTCGTGGACCGCGTTGGCCTGCATGAAGCGCAGCGAGTCCCGGGCGCCCAGCCGGCCGTTGACCACCCGGATGGACGACACCACGCCCCGGTACTGGTCGAAGTGGCTGTCGAAGACCAGGGCCTGGAGCGGGGCATCGGCGTCCCCGACGGGCGGCGGGGTGCGCTGGACCACGGCGTCCAGCAGTTCGGACACCCCCTCGCCGGTCTTGGCGCTGATGTGCAGCACGTCCTCGGCGGAGATGCCCAGGACCTGCTCGATCTCCTCGGCGTACCGGTCCGGTTCGGCGGCCGGCAGGTCGATCTTGTTGAGGGCGGCCACGATCTCCAGGTCGTTCTCCAGCGCCAGGTAGCAGTTGGCCAGGGTCTGGGCCTCGATGCCCTGGGCGGCGTCGACCACCAGGATCACGCCCTCGCACGCGGCCAGCGACCGGCTCACCTCGTAGCCGAAGTCCACGTGACCCGGCGTGTCGATCAGGTTGATGACGGCGTCGCCCCAGTCCAGGCGGACGCTCTGGAGCTTGATGGTGATGCCCCGTTCCCGCTCCAGGTCCATCGAGTCCAGGTACTGGTCCCGCATCTCCCGAGGGTCCACGGCACCGCACAGCTCCAGCATCCGATCGGCCAGCGTGGACTTGCCGTGATCGATGTGGGCGATGATCGACGTGTTGCG
>CAYWBE010000132.1:2265-5451 GCA_964456295.1 uncultured Candidatus Nemicrothrix sp. | reverse complement strand
GCCACGAGGCCAAGGTGTCGGTGTTCGACAGCGGCTTCCTGGTCGGCGACGGGGTATGGGAGGGGCTGCGGCTCCACCACGGCCGGTTCGCCTTCCTGGACCGCCACCTGGACCGGTTGTTCGCCGGCCTGGCGGCCACCGGCATCGACGTGGGCATGGACCGCGACGGCGTGGCCGACGCCCTCCGGGCCACCGTGGCCCACAACGACATGCACGACGACGTGCACGTACGGCTCATGGTCACCCGGGGGGACAAGAAGACCCCGTCCCAGCATCCGTCCAACTGCGTGGGCGGCCCCAACGTGGTCATCATCGCCGAGCACAAGGCAGCCGACCCGGCAGTCCTGGAGTCGGGGATCTCGCTGTTCACGGCCACCGTGCGCCGGCCCCCGCCCGACACCCTGGACCAGCGCCTGAACTGCCATTCCAAGCTGCACGAGGTGATCGCCCTCATCCAGGCCACCGAGGCCGGGGCCGACGAGGCCCTCATGCTGGACCCGACCGGGGCGGTGGCCACCTGCAATGCCACGAACTTCTTCGTGGTGCGCGACGGCGGCGTGTGGACGTCGACCGGGCACTACAACCTGAACGGCATCACCCGACAGTTGGTGCTGGAGGTCGCACCGTCGGCCGGCCTGGAGGCCCACGAGAAGTCGTTCTCGTTGACCGACGTGTACTCGGCCGACGAGGCGTTCGTGACCGGGACGTTCGCCGGCCTGACCCCGGTGACCACCGTGGACGGTCGGACCATCGGCGACGGTCGACCCGGACCGGTCACGGCCCACCTACGCGAGCTCTACCGGGCGGCCGTGGAGGCCGACGTGGCCACCCCGGCCTCCTGAGGACACGCCGACCGGCATGACCCTCCGCATCAACTGCTGGTCGGGGCCCCGCAACATCTCGACGTCGTTCATGTACGCCTTCGGGCAACGGGCCGACACCACGGTGTTCGACGAGCCGATCTACGCCCACTACCTGCGGGTGACCGGACGGGAGCATCCCGGGCGGGACGAGGTGCTGGCCAGCCAGGACACCGACGGGAACGCGGTGGTACGCGATGTGATCCTGGGCGACCACCCGACGCCGGTGGCCTTCTTCAAGCAGATGGCCCAGCACGTCGTCGACCTGGACCTCGGCTTCCTCGGGGCATGCCGCAACATGCTGCTCATCCGGGACCCGGAACGGGTGGTGACGTCGTTCGCCAGGAACGTGCCCGACGTGGGGGTGGCCGACACCGGACTCCTCATCCAGGTGGAGCTCCTGGAGGCCATGCTGGGAGCCGGGGAGGACCCGGTCGTGGTCGACTCGGCCACCCTGCTCGACGCACCGGAGGCCATGCTCCGACTGCTGTGCGACCGACTCGGCCTGGACTTCGATCCGGCGATGCTGTCCTGGCCGGCCGGGCCCAAGTCCGTGGACGGCGTCTGGGCGGCGCACTGGTACGCCAGCACCCACCGGTCGACCGGTTTCGAGGCCGGGGTGCCCAGCACCGAACCACCTCCCAACCACCTCCGTCCGGTGGTCGCCGAGGCCCGGGACCTCTACGAACGGTTGTCGGAGTTCGCGCTCACTGTCTGACCCGACACCGTGCACCGGTCGCCGGTGTGCAGCCCGTCGATGCCCCCGACCAGCACGACCACCGGGACGAGCCGGCCGTAGAGCTCGTCGGCCACCACGGCTCCCAGGGCGATGATCTCGTCGGGTTCGGCCATGACCACGGCCACTGGACCGACGCCGGCCCGGACCGCCTCGCACAGGACGCTGCTCCCACCACTGGACCCCCGGCCCGACGGCATGACCAGCACCCGCCCGGCGACCACCTCGTCGACCTGGGGGTGGCGCCGATCGATGATCCGACCGGTCGTCGGGTCCAGGCCGCCCCAGAAGCTGAGCGGCTCGTCGAGGCGCAGGACCTCGCCCCCGGCCTCGCCGGCCACCATGGCCCGACCCTGCAGCACCTGCCCCGGGCGCGCCCGATCAGCCACCGGCCCACAGCCCCTCGTCACGGAGCACCCGACCGGCGACCGCGGATTCCACGCAGTCCTCGAGGCTCCCGAACACCACCTCGACGCCGAGGTTCCCGGGCGCGTAGTACGACCACTTGGCCGAGTCGGTCATCGACGTACCGGCGGTCTCGTCGATGATGGACGTGAAGTAGGTGCAGGTGTCGGTGACGACCTGCACCCCGGACGCGGCGAGCCGGTCGGCCCAGCCCCGCAGCTCCACCTCGTGGAGTACGTCCCGGCCCGTCGAGACGTACAGGGCCACCCCCTCGTGGACCCGGCGGTCGTCCAGCACCTCGACGAGGCGGCCCATCTGGGCCACCGAGTAGTGCGGCGTGCCGAGGCTCACCGTCGCCAGGCGGTCGTCGGACGTGGTGCTCAGGAGGTCGCGGGCCCGACGGAGGTCGTCGGGGCCCACCCGGTACTCGGCCACCGGTGGACGGCCGCCGAGGGCCTCGTCCAGCGTCGCCGCCTCAGGCGTGGTTCCCACGGCGTGGAACAGCCCCACGCTGCCGGTGGATGCCGCAGAGGCTCCCACCGCCTTGAGCCGGTCCTCCGACGTGCCCGGTGGGAGGCCCACCAGCACCGGGACGGCCTTCCCGACCAGGGAGCCGAGCAGGCCACCCAGCACCGGGTAGAGGACGTCACGGTCCAGCAGCTCATCGGAGATGCCCTCCAGGTGCACGACCACGGTGGCCAGACGGTTCACGTCGAGGTGGAGGCCGGCGGCCGGGGCACGACCGGTCACCGCGCAGGCCAGGTCGATGAAGTCCCCCCACCGGTGGGTGCGGGCCCCCAGCACCGAGTTGGCGAACACGATGGCGTTGGACTCGGCCCACGCCACGTGCTCCCCGAACGACGGCCGCTCCTCCAACTGGTAGGGGGCACACGTCCAGGTGGGTCGACAGCCCATCTCCTCGAACCGCTCCATGAGCCGACGGGCCAGACGGGCCTCTTCGGGGTCGCCGTCGGTGAGCTCCGGGTGGAGGAGGTCCAGCGACGCCACGTTCAGGGTGGTCGGAACCGAGACCCGGGCCCCTCCGTCGGCCAGACGGTCGGCGAAGTCCAGCACGGCCATCCCGGTGAACAGGCAGGAGTCGATGTGGGCGCCGACGATGTCGAGCAGGCCGTCGGCCTCCATGGACTCGGCGACCCGGGTCACCACCCGCATGGCCAGGGCTGC
>CAYWBE010000132.1:0-2165 GCA_964456295.1 uncultured Candidatus Nemicrothrix sp. | reverse complement strand
ACGGTGTCGTCCTTGTCGGCCGCCTCCCAGAACAGCGTGGCCCCACACGTCGAGCAGAAGCCGTACCGGACGGTGTCGGTCCGCTGGTACCACCGGAGGGTGCCGTCGGATTCGAGGTGCAGGTCGGACCTCAGTGCTGCGGTGGCCGCCATGTGGTGGCCGGTGATCCGGCGGCACGGCTCGCAGTGGCAGTGGACGACGTCGCGCAGCCCACCGGTGATCCGGTAGCGGACGCCGCCACAGGCACAGCCCCCGGTGGCCCGGACCTGATCGTGGACGGGAACGGATTCCATGGGCGCATCTTCGCGCCCGGTGATGGGCGTGCCCGGCCATCGATGATCCGATGGTGGCCCGGACAGGCCCCGATGGTGGACTGCGGTCCTGCCGTATCAGATCGCCGCCCTTCTGGCCGCCACGTCCTGGGCGTGCAGCAGCCTCATCGCCGCCGAACCGGTGCGCCGCCTCGGGGGGCCCCGCTTCTGTCGCATCCGGATGCTCTACGTGAGCGCCATGCTGCTCGTCCTGGCCACGGTCAACGGGGGCTGGTCGACCATCGACCGCTCCGACCTGGGGCTGCTGGCCGTGTCGGGGCTGGTCGGCATCCTGGTGGGCGACATGGCGCTGTTCACGGCCATGGCCCGGATCGGCCCGCGTCGGACCTCGGTGCTGTTCACCTCGAATGCCCCGCTGGCCGCGGTGGGCGGGGTCCTGCTGTTCGACGAGTCCTTCTCACCGTGGGCCCTGGTCGGCGCGGTGCTCACGGTGGGCGGCATCGTCCTGGCCGTGAACTTCGGGTCACGGAGTGGCACCCACACCGACGTCTTCGAGCGGGTCGAGGGGTCGCTGGTGGCCGGGGCCGCATGGGCGGGGGTGGGTGCCCTCGGCCAGGCCCTCGGGGCACTGGCCGTCAAGCCGGTCCTGGACGACGGTGCCGACACCCTGACCGTGGCGGCCACCCGGGTCGTGATGGCCACCGTCGCCCTCTGGGTGCTGGCCCGCCCCGGCGACCGCCTGGCCCGTCCGGCCCGACGGGGCGCGCTCAGGCCCACGGACCACCTCCGGCTGGTGGCCAGCGGCTTCATGGCCATGGTGCTGGGCATGTCGCTGCTGCTGTGGTCGCTGGGGCACGGCGACACCGGGGTGGCCACCATCCTCTCGGCCACCACCCCGGTCATCCTGCTGCCGCTGCTGTGGCTGCGGATGCGACAGCTCCCGACGCTCGGGGCATGGACCGGTGCAGCCCTGACCGTGATCGGGACCGCCCTGCTGCTCTGACCCGGTCTCGGAGAGGTCCGGGAAGCAGGTCTCAGGTCCCGTCGACCACCACGAGCACCTCGTCGAGGGCCTTGCGGGCCAGGTCGGGGACCAGCACGCCGGGGAGCGGATGCCCGACGGGGAACATCACGAACGGGCGCTCGTTGTCGGGACGGTCCAGCACCCTCCGGAGGAAGGCCATGGGCGACGGCGTGTGGGGAAGGGTGGCCAGGCCCATCTCGTGGACGGCGGTCACGAACAACCCGGCGGCGATGCCCGTGCTCTCCTTGACGTAGTAGTTCCTCCGCGTCGAGCCGTCGGGTCGCTGCTCATAGCGCTGCTCGAAGAGCACGACCAGCCAGGGAGCGACCTCCAGGAACTCCTTGTGGTGGTCGGTGCCCAGCGGGGCCAGGGCCTCCTGCCACTCGGCGTTCATCCGGTTGTCGAGGTAGTTGGCGTGCTCCTCGGCCTCGGCGGCCTCCCGGATGCGCGACTTCGTCACCGGGTCGGAGACGGCCACGAAGGTCCAGGGCTGCTTGTGGGCGCCCGACGGCGCGGTCGACGCAGCGGCCACCGCCGACTCGATGAGGTCCCGGGGCACCGGGTCGGGGCTGAACATCCGGATGCTGCGGCGCCGATCAGCCGAGGCGCGGAACGACTCGGCCCGGGCCCGCATGGCGTCGTCGTCGACCCGCTGGTGGGCGTGGGCCACGAACGGGTACTCGGCGGCCAGGTCCGGCGAGGGATACGGGTGCCGGTACAGGGGATCGGCCATGGCGCCAGTCTCGCCGGTCGCCGGCTCCCACGCGTGCCGGCAACCAACGTGCCCGGGACAGGGATCGAACCTGTACGCCCCCGGAGGGGCCGCGGGGTTTAAGCCCGCTGCGTCTACCAGTTCCGCCACCCGGGCG
>CAYWBE010000131.1:0-5469 GCA_964456295.1 uncultured Candidatus Nemicrothrix sp. | reverse complement strand
GCGCTGGTGTCCCAGCGGCCATGGCCCTCCCGCTGGAGGCGGGCGTAGAACTGGTCGACCATGGCGGTCACCGGCAGGGTGGCGCCGATGCGCTCGGCTTCGTCGAACACGATGCCGAAGTCCTTGCGCATCCAGTCGAGGGCGAAGCCGTGGTCGAAGTGCCGGTCGAGCATGGTGCGGGCCCGGTTTTCCATCTGCCACGAGCCTGAGGCGCCCTGGCTGATGGCGGCCAGGACCTTCTCCTGGTCGAGGCCGGCCCGGCGGGCGAAGTCGAGGGCCTCGGACAGGCCTTGGATGAGCCCGCCGATGCAGACCTGGTTGACCATCTTGGTGAGCTGCCCGGCACCGGTGTCGCCGACCAGCACGGTGACCTTGGAGTAGACGTCGATGACGGGTTCGACCTTCTGGAAGATCCCCTCGTCGCCGCCGCACATGACGGCCAGTTGGCCGTTCTGGGCGCCGGCCTGACCGCCGGAGACCGGGGCGTCGATGAACCCGACGCCGAGGTCGTCAGCCGCGGTCCGGATGTCGCGGGCCACGGCAGCCGAGGCGGTGGTGTGGTCGACCAGCGTGGCCCCGGCGGCCATACCGGCCAGGGCGCCGTCGTCGCCGAACACCACGGACCGGAGGTCGTCGTCGTTGCCGACGCACACCATGACGAGGTCGACCCCGGCGGCCGCCTCCCGGGGCGTGGCCGCCGAGGATCCGCCGTGCTCGGCCACCCAGGCGTCGGCCCGGGCACTGGTGCGGTTGTACACGGTGGTGGGGTGCCCGGCGGCCTGGAGGTGGCCGGCCATGGGGTAGCCCATGACCCCGAGGCCGATGAACGCACAGGTGGTCTTGTCGGTCATGGGTTCGGCTCCCGTCTGGGTGGCTGGAGGGCTGGGTCAGGTCGTCGGCGGTGAGAGTGCCAACTCCGCCATGGCGCCGAACAGGTCGGGGATGGTGCCGTCGGCGGCGCCGAGTTCACGGTAGACGGCCCGGACGTTGACGGCGAGACGTTCCCACTCTCCCCACTCACGGTAGGGAGCGAACCCGTCGCTGCCGGCGAGCTCCCGGACGGCCTCGGCCGCGGTGAGGCCAGCCTCGTGGGCGGCCCGGCAGGATGCCTCCAGCCAGGTCAGGTAGTCGCGAACGGCGAGCACGTCGTCGGCGGAGGCCAGCGGCCCGTGGCCGGCGATGATGACCGGATCGCCGGTCCCGGCACCCGGGCCGTGGGCCAACTCGAGGATCCGGTCGCAGGCGGCGACCCAGTTGGCGACGGGCCCGTCCCAGACGATGGGGGTGCCACCGATGAACAGGATGTCGCCGGCGAACACGACCCCGGCGTCGGGCAGGTGGACGAGCAGGTCGCCGGCGGTGTGGGCGGGCCCCACCTGCTCGAGGACCACGGGCCGACCGCCGACCCGGAGCTCGAGCCGTCCGGTGAAGGTGCGGGTGGGCTCGGGGACCTCGATGCCCGTGAAGTCGAACGCGCCGAAGGCCCGCCGGACGTACTCGTTGGTGGCCTCGCCCAAGTCGGCGGCCATGAGGGCGACCAGCGCGGAGGGTGGGACGGCGCCCATCTCGCGGGCCGCTGCCTCGGTGGTCACGATCTCGACGTGGTTTCCGGGCTCCGAGCCGTCGCCGACGACGAGCCCGTTGCCGTAGCAGTGGTCGCCGTTGGCGTGGGTGTTGACGACGGTGCCGATGGGCCGGGTGCCCGTGATGGGCGCCATGGCGTCGAGCATCCGCCGGGTGAGCGCCAGGTCGAACAGGGTGTCGACGAGCAGTGAGCCATCGTCGGTGGCCAGCAGGCCGGCGTTGGACCAGCCCCATCCCCCGTCGGGCTGCAGGTACGCGAAGACGCCGTCGGCCACCTCGTGGAGGCCGATCTCGTAGGGGATGTCGGCGGATCGCCCGCCAGCCGGTCTTCCGCCCGCTGCCACGGGCCGACCCTAGGTGCCTCCCACCGGGTACTCCCGACCAACCGGTGACCGGAACACCCAGCCGTCGACAGCAACGTCGGGGCCGGCCCGCTGCTCCATCGTCCAGTCACCGTCGTGGACCTCGTGGTGGTGGGCCGAGCAGAGCAGCACCAGGTTCTCCAGGCTGGTCGGTCCGCCGTCGGCCCAGTGCACGATGTGGTGGGCATCGCACCACGACACCGCACGGTCACAGCCCGGGAAGGTGCACCCGCCGTCCCGCACCAACAGGGCGTTGCGGACGGCGGTCGGGATGGTGCGGGTACGGCGACCCACGTCGAGCACCTCGCTGCTGCCGCCCAGTACCACCGGGACCACCCCGGCGTCACAGGCCAGTCGACGGACCGCAGCGGGCGACAACGGCACGCCGTCAGCGGTGGTGCACCGGCCCCGATCCGCGCCGGAGTTGCGCTGCAGGCGCTTCAGGTCGACGGTGACCAGCAGGTCGACCCGGGGTCGGCCGGCGCCCTGGGGACCATCAGCCGTCAGCGACGGGTCGACCGGCTTGGTGGCCCGGCGGGCCAGCTCCTCCAGTGCGTCGGCGTTTCGTTGCACGCTGGTCCGGCCGGCCGACAGGTCCTGCACCGGTTCCGACCCGGCCGTCCGGCCGTCCTCGGTGCGCCACAGGTGTTCGGACAGCGCCTGCAGGGCTCCGGTGACCATCGCACCGGAATCCGGAGCCAGGTCGGCCTCGATGCGCACCATGCCGTCGTCGCGGGTGAACCACGTGGCCCGACGCCGACGGTGTTGGCGGGCGGCCAGGCGACGACCGTCGCCGTCGCCGTTCTCCCGCTGCTCCCACTCGCCCACCGTGGCCCGGAACTCGTCGACGCTCTGATCGCAGGCCGCCTCGAGCAGCCCGCCGTCGAGGCTGACAGCGGGCCGGTTCAGCCACGACACGCCGGTCGACAGCACGGTGGCGTGGCCGGCGGTGATCCGTCCCTCGGCCAGGGCGTCAGCAGCGGCCGGCACGGCCCGCAGGGTGTCGGCCAGCCGGACGGCCCGCCGGGCCTCGGTACCGGACATGCCGGTCTCGCGGACCAACTCGGCCGACCGCTCGGCGCTGCGCTTCGCGGTGTCGCCCGGCGACACGGCCAGCACCCGTGAGCGTGCCGCGGCGAGCATCCCCTCCAGGGTGGTCAGCGACCGCAGCCACTCGGCCCGCCGACCACCGCCGGGCCCGACACCCGCCAGCAGGCCACCCACCACCCGGGTGAGTTCGTCCGGGTTGCCGCACGTACCGGGGTGACCGGGGTGCCCGGTGAGGGTGGCCGTCGCTTCCATTGGTCGATCATGACGACGGGGTGTGACAGTCGCCCACCGCTACCGGGTGGCCCCGCATGGGCACGGGCCCCACCCCGGTGGCAGGCTCGGAGGCGATCTCCAGAGACCGGACGTCCACACCGGACGGCCCTCAGACACCCCCTCAGAAACAGGAGCAACTCCCATGGGCAACATCGTCGAAGGCCGCGTGGCCATCGTGACCGGCGCGGGCCGTGGCATCGGCCGCGAGCACGCCCTCATGCTCGCCTCGCACGGCGCCAAGGTGATCGTCAACGACCTGGGTGGCGACGCCGCAGGTGAAGGCGCGGACACCACCCCGGCCCAGTCGGTGGTCGACGAGATCGTGGCCATGGGCGGCGAGGCGGTGGTCAACGGCGCCAACGTGGCCGACTTCGACGCGGCCGGCGAGATGGTCCAGCAGGCCATCGACACGTTCGGCAGTTGCGACATCCTCATCAACAACGCCGGGATCCTGCGGGACCGCATGATGTTCTCGATGACCGAGTCCGACTGGGACGCGGTCATCAACGTGCACCTGAAGGGCACGTTCGCCCCCAGCCACCACGCGGCGGTCTACTGGCGCGAGAAGGTCAAGGCGGGCGGCGAGGCGTTCGGCCGGATCGTCAACACGTCGTCCCCGTCGGGCATCTACGGCAACGTCGGCCAGTCCAACTACGGGGCGGCCAAGGCCGGCATCGCGGCGTTCACCATCATCACGGCCATGGAGCTGGTGAAGTACGGCGTGACCTGCAACTGCCTGGCACCGGGCGCCTACACCCGCATGACCAAGGACCTGCCCGGGTTCGCCGGCATGGACGAGGAGACCCAGGAGAAGATGGGTCCCCGCTGGATCGCCGTGACCACGGCGTGGCTGTGCAGCGAGGCGGCCCAGAACGTGACCGGCCGGGTGTTCGACATCATGGGCCAGCGGGTCGGCATCTCCGAGCAGTGGCACCTGGGGCCGACGGCCATGCAGACCGACGATCCGGCCGACATGACCGACGTGATCGCCGGGCTGATGGCCGAGGCGCAGCCCAACTCGGACATGGGTGGCAACCCGGCCCAGGGCCCGGGGCGGCCCGGCCCGACCATCTGATCCGACCGTCTGACCCGGACCGTCTGACCCCGACCTTCCACACCGGAGCGACCCCATGGCCATCGACTTCAGCCTGACCCCCGAACTGGAGGCCATCCGGGCCCGGGTCCGGACGTTCATCGACGACGTCGTCCGCCCCGGCGGAGCGGTCGTCGACGGCGAGGGGGACGCCGAGCCACTCACCGGCAAGGACCGCATCCGGGCGCTCATCGGGATGCGGAAGCAGGCCCTGGCCGAGGGACTGTGGCTGCCCCACATGCCCACCGAATGGGGCGGCATGGGGCTCGGCCACGTCGAGCTGGCCATGGTGCAGGCCGAGGCGGCCCGCTCGTACTACGGACCGTGGGTGCTGAACTGCCAGGCCCCCGACGAGGGCAACATGCACACGCTGCTCCACTGGGCGACCGACGCCCAGAAGGAGAAGTACCTGAAGCCGCTGTGCGACGGCACCACGTGGTCGTGCTTCGCCATGACCGAACCGGAGGTGGCCGGGTCGGATCCGACGCTGATCCGCACCAGGGGCTACCAGGACGGCGACGAGTGGGTCATCAACGGCCACAAGTGGTTCATCTCCAATGCCCACCGGGCGAAGTTCGCCATCCTGGTGTGCCGCACCGAGGACGATCCCGACCTGCCCCAGGCCGCCAACACGGCGTTCCTGGTGGACATCCCGCAGGACGGCTGGACCGAGGTGCGCCAGATCGAGACGATGCACGGCTCGACCGGGCACAGCGAGATCATGATCGAGGACCTGCGGCTCCACGAGGACCAGATGCTGGGCGGCCGCGGCCAGGGGCACCTGCTGGGCCAGTACCGGCTCGGGCCGGCCCGCCTGGCCCACTGCATGCGGTGGATCGCCCAGGCCGAGACGGCGCTGGACATGATGGTCGACCGCTCGCTGAACCGGTTCAGCCACGGGTCGCTGCTGGCCGAGAAGCAGGGCATCCAGTGGCTGATCGCCGATTCGACGATGGAGCTGTACCAGTCCAAGCTGATGGTGCTGCACGCCGCCTACAAGATCGACCGGGGCGACGACTTCAAGTCCGAGGTGTCGATGGCCAAGCACTTCGTGGCCAACAGCCTGAACCGGATCATCGACCGGGCCATCCAGGTGCACGGGGCGCT
>CAYWBE010000130.1:0-5486 GCA_964456295.1 uncultured Candidatus Nemicrothrix sp. | reverse complement strand
TGGCCCGAACCGTGCACCCGTTCGACGACTACCGGCTGGAGTCCTGTTGCGTGGAGGGTCGGCCGGCTGATCCGTCCAGCTACCTGCCCGCCGAGGGTCTCGAGGCGGACCTGTTCGCCGGTCTCCGGGCCGAGGTGCCTGCCTGATGGCCGAACTCTCGTTCCTGTCCGAGGAGTGGATCGCCGCACTGGCTGCCGGTGGAGCGGCGCTGCCTGAGCGGGAGGGTGCGGACGGGGTGGTGCGGTTCGTCGTGACGAGCACCCCCCACGGCAAGGTGCAGTTCCGCCTCGTGGTGGCCGATGGTCGGATCACCGAGGTGCTGGTGGGTCGGGACGGCGAGGCCGAGGCGACGGTGACCTGGAAGTACGCCGATGCGGTGGCCCAGTTCTCCGGCGACCTGGATGCCGATGTGGCCTTCATGACCGGTCGTTGCAAGGTGGAGGACGCCTACGCCCGGTACGTGTTCGACCTGCGTCCGGTGTTCGGTTCCGTGGAGTGGGCCGGGCTGCTGGCCGAACTGGCCGGACGAAGCGAGTTCTGAGCCGCCCGACCTCCACGCCGGTCGCGGGGCGCCCCTACCCCGTCTGCCGTTGGGCGTCGCGTAGGTCCCGCCAGCTGACCAGGGACACGTGGCCCCGGTCCAGGTCGGTCCGGAGCTCGCCGTTGCCGCAGGCCAGGTCACGGTGCTCCACCCGACGGCCCCATTCGTCCCCGATGGCCCGGAGCTCGGGGGTGTCGGCTGCCGGCTCCAACACGATCTCGGTGACCCCGGGTTCGAGGTCCATGGCCTGACGGGCCAGGGACCCCGGATCGGCCAGACGCCGCATCCGGTGGTGGTCGACGGTGAGCACGCCCTCCTCGGCGGCCAGCGCCCGGAATGGGAACCCGGCCGACGATTCGGCGGCCCCACCGGCCAGTCGCAGGGGCAGGCCGAAGTCGACGGCCAGCTCCAGGTAGACGTCGAAGAACTCCGGTCGGTTCTGGAGGGCCCCCAGGTGGGTGCTGAGGTGGCTGACGTCGAACCCCCAGAGGACGGCCCGTTCCAACTGGGCCCGACACTCGCGGCGGGTCTCGTCCAGGTCCGCGTGGTCCCAGAGGTCCTCCACGGTGCGGGGGAGCCCGCCGTCCCCGTCGTGCAGGCTGGGGGCCTGGGTGATGGACCGCCAGCGGTAGCAGTCCATCTCGGCGTTCAGGGTGAGGTGGACGCCGACCGGTTCGCCCCGGTAGTGGGAGGCGGCATCTCGGGCCCAGGGACCGGGAACCATGAGGCCCGCTCCGGTGGCCAGCCCACTGCGGATGCTCTCGTATACGCCCACGTTGGACGCATGGCACATCCCGAGCAGGTCGGCGGTGAGGATGAGGAGGCGCTCGTCGGCGGATCGGCCGAGACGCTCCAGCAGCGTGGTCACGTCGGTCACGGTACCGGAACGTTCGGTTCCATCTCCATGGCCAGTGGTTCGTGCGGTCCGCCACAGGCCTCCCAGAGGCCCAGGCGGTCAGCCCGGGCGCGGGCCTCGGCGGCGGCCAGCTCCCGCCGCATTCCGTCGTTGGGGTCGATGTGGAGGGTTGCGGCGTAGCCGTCGGCCACCATGGCCCGGTTCACCACCAGCCCGTCGCCTACTCGGGCCACGTAGGCCAGGAGTCGGTCGTACCGATCACGGGCCTCGACGTCGCGGGTCACCACCACCGGCGTGCCCGGCGGTAGGAGGCCCGCCATCCGTTCGGATGCCTGACGGCCGAAGCATTCGGGAGGACGGTCGGGATGGACGGTCTCCGGGGTGTCGATGCCCAGCAGCCGGACCGTCTCGACCACCCCTCCGAGGTCGATGACCACGGTGTCGCCGTCGACGACGCCCACCACGGTGCCCATGCCGTCGTCGGGGAGGGTCGATCCGGCACAGGCGGCCGGCGTCAGGGTGACGAACAGGAGGGCGAGGGTCGTCGCTCCCCGGCCGGTCCACATGGGGTCAGGCTGCCGCGGGCAGCCCCGGATCCATCCCGTCGACCGGCACCTCGTCGGTCCTGTCGGCCTCTGCTTCCCGCGGTGCGTGCTGGGCTAGCCCGTTCCGGGCGGACAGCCCGGCCCCCTGGTCGAGGACCGTCGGAGCGCAGGCGGCGAGGATGGCCCGTGCGCTGGCCACCCCGGCCTGTCCGATCCGGCGGGTGTGCTCGTCGAGATGGGTGACCATGGTCGGACGGTCCGCCCGGGGAGTGGGGTCGGTGGGGAATCGAAGCTGGTCGGTCATGGTCCCATCATGCGGATGGGGTGTGACAGTCCGATTGGAAAGCCTCCTGACCTGCGGTTTTCCACCGGGTGCGCTGACGACGGCCGGATGGCGGCATCATCCTCGGATGACGCGTCGGCCCTACCTGAGTCGGGAACTCGTGCGGGGCGACCAGCCGGGCACCTGGATCCTGCCGTTGACCGAGGACGAGTGCTCGGGAGCGGGGCGGCTGTTCGGCGGTACAGGCCTGGGCGCCGCGGCACGGGTCCTCGAGGTGGATGCCGGCCGTCCACTGGTGTGGGCCACCGGCCAGTTCATCTCCCATGCGTTACCCGGCGAGCTGCTGACCTTCGAGGTCGAGATCCCGGCCGAGGGCAGGGCCACCACCCAGGCCCGGGCCCGCGGACACGTCGACGGCCGCGAGGTCATCACCGTGGTGGCCACCCTCGGGCGACGCGACGTGGACCGTTCGGGCGTCTGGGTCACGCCACCCGTTGCTCCACCCCCCGGGGACTGTCCGCCGTTTCCCAGCCGCAGTGCCACGCGTTCGGTGTCGGCCAACCTGGAACGTCGCCTCGTCCGGGGCCGGACCGGGGACCACGAGCCGGCCATGGACGACGGCCGGGTCGCCATGTGGGTCCGGGTGCCCGACCACCTGGTGGTCGACCCGGCGTTCCTCGCCGTGCTCGGCGACTACGTGCCGTGGGGTGGGCGTGACGCCGTAGGTGGTGGCCTCGGTGGTGGGCACAGCCTCGACAACACCCTCCGGGTGGTGGATCCCGTCGAGACCGACTGGATCCTCGTCGACGTACGGATCAGCAGCCTGGTGCACGGTTACGCCCACGGGACCGTCCACCTGTGGTCCGAGGACGGGCACCTGCTGGCCACGGCCAGCCAGACCTGCCAGTACCGCAACCTGCGGACCGCTGCGGGTACCGCGGTGCGGGACCGGACGCCGGGCGATCGGGAGACCGGCACGGCGTCCGACAATGGGTGACGGGAGTCGCCCCGGCGCGCGTCTAGGGTTGGGATCACCGACCGATGACGAGAGGATGTGGCCGTGACCGAGATGCTCGATACCACGACGATCGACGAGATCCGCGCCATCATCGACCGGGGCCTGGGAACCACCCAGAGTCGCGAGCTGATCGCCGCATCCGAGGTCGCCGACCTCCTGCTGGACCTCCGCCTCCTGCTCGCCACGAGCGATGCGGAGCTCGAGGCCGCTCCCACCAACTGACCTCGGGCGGCCCTCCGCCGTCCGACCCGTCACCCGGCTCGAATCCCGGCGGGGATCAGCGCAGCGGAAACACCTTCCGGATGACGCGGCCCAGCGTCAACCCGACTCCGGCGCCCACCACCACGTCGCTGGCGTGGTGGATCCGGACGTGGATCCTGGAGGCGGCCACGATGGCCGCCAGCCCGTACCAGGCCGGCTTCACCCGGGACCGTTCCGAGAGCAGGGTGGCGGCCATGAAGGCCGCTGAGGCGTGCCCCGACGGGAAGCTGCTCGTCAACGGCTGGCGCAACCCGTGGGGTCGCTCCTCGGCATGGACCGGTCGCTCCCGTCGGAAGGCCGACTTGATGGCCCCGTTGACGAGGGCCGACTCGGCACCCAGTGCCAGGGCCAGACGGGTGGCCTCCCGGGTTCCCCGACGGCTGGTCACCCCCCGGGCGGTTCCCAGCAGGTGCCAGATGAGGCTGAAGTCGCCCAATTCGCTGGCCGTGTAGAAGACCCGGTCCAGTGCGGGGTTGCCGCGAAGGCGGTCCCATGCCCGGTCGACGGCGTCGTCGACCGACGCTCCGATCGGTCCCAACGGGTGGCGATCGGACGCTTCCGGTGGTTCGTCGGCCTGCCCGTCGAGGTCGTCCACGGGCCCGACGTCAGCGGGATCCACGGAGCAAGCCTAGGGGGAGGGCCGGTCGACCGGATCGGCGGCTCAACGGGTCGCGTAGGCCCCGGAGGTGGACATCGCGCCGCTCCTCCAGCGTCGGGGCGTGGCCAGCAGGGCCCTGGGGTAGTCCTCGAACATCCATCGGGCGAAGTTCCGGCGGGTCCACCCGGTGGCACCGGCCAGGCGGACGGCGGTCCGGGCGCCGACCGGTCGGGCCAGCAACGCCTGGAGGACCACCGACATCCGGTGGTCGGCCACCAGGTCCCGACGGACGGCCCGTCGGTACCGGGCACCCACCTCGACGGGCGTTCCACCGGCCAGGGCGGCCTCGGCGGCCAGGATCCCGGTCAACAGGGCCTGGCCGATGCCTTCGCCGGTCAGGGCGTCGGTGGCTGCCGCGGCGTCGCCCACGAAGAGGACGGGTCCGTGCTCCAGCACCGCACGGTCCACCTTGGCCGGGATGGGCCAGGCGGTTCGCCGGTCCTCGGGTCGGGCGTGGTCTCCCAGTACGGCCCGGATGGCGGGTCGGTCCATGAGCCCGTCCCAGATCCGCCCGGTGTCGCCGACGGCCACCGGGCCGCCCCGCAGCACGCCGAAGCCCACGTTGGCCCGGCCGCCGGGCAGCGGGAACGACCAGGCGTAGCCCGGCAGCAGGTCGGGCTCGAACCACACGTGGAGGTCGGCCGCCGCGGGACCGACGTCGGACACGTACTGGCGGAAGGCGTGCCACTGGCCGCGGTCGTCGTCGGTGGACAGCCCAAGGAGACGTCGGATGGGCGACCACATCCCGTCGGCGGCCACCACCGTGGCGGCCCGTACCCGTCCCATCCCGTCGACGGCCACCGTCGCTCCGGCCTCGTCGACGTCGATCCCGGTGGCTGCATGGCCCTCGACGACCTCGGCGCCCGCGCCGCGGGCCAGGTCGATGAGGGCGGCGTCGTACTCCCGACGCGGCACCACGACGGCGTAGCGGCCGTCGTCACGGGGGAGCGGGAAGCGGACCGACCGCCCCGTCGGCGAGTGGATCACCGCCCCGTCCACCGGCTGCCAGCCCGCCACGGGGGTCGGGTCCAGTCCCAGTTGCTCGCCCAGTCGGAGGGCCAGGGTGGTCAGGCCGTCACCGCAGCACTTGTCGCGGGGGAATCCCGCCTTGTCGACCAGCAGGACGGACCGGCCGGCCCGGGCGACCGTGGTGGCCGCCGCACTGCCCGCCGGGCCACCACCCACCACCAGGACGTCGACCGTCCGGACGGGGGTGTCAGCGGTGGGGCCGGTGTCGGGTTCGGTCTCCACGGTCAGAACAGCTTCAGCTCGTCGGACTCGATGCCCCGGAGTTCGTCGTAGTCGACCACGACGCAGCCGATGC
>CAYWBE010000129.1:0-5495 GCA_964456295.1 uncultured Candidatus Nemicrothrix sp. | reverse complement strand
AAGGCCACATCGCCACTGATGGCGTTCAGCGACCGGATCTGGATCTCCTCACCGGGGCCGACCTCGACCACGCCGAGGCTGCCGTCACCCAGGTGGTCGGCCACCGTGCCGACCTCCTCCTGAGCAGGCGCTGCAGTGGTGGCCGGAGCCGCCGTGGTGGCCGGAGCAGCCGTGGTGGCCGGAGCAGCCGTGGTGGCCGGAGCCGCCGTGGTAGCCGGAGCAGCCGTCGTCGCCGACGCGCTCCCTCCGGAAGAACCGCTCCCTCCATCCGATCCGCAGGCACCGGCCAGCAGCGTGAACACCGCCACCAGCGCCATCAACCAACGCGCTCGAGTCTTCATGAACCAAGTCCCTCCAGATAGACGAGTGCTCCCGGAAGGAGCACCATTGCTCGGTACCACGGTGACACACGTCACCCGGAACCAAGAAATCCGACCGTAGGCCACGCCGCCGACGCTCCGCTAGCCGAGTGGCCAAGGAGTGGCCCAATCATCGAATTTCATCCTGGTGTCGGCTGTCCACCACCACGGATGGTCCACCCGCCACCGGCCCCGCCCGACACCCGGCCGGGTGCCCTCCTAGCCTCTGCAGCGTGACCGACCCGAGCACCACAGGCCCGCACCTCGGCGACCCGCCACCCGTCGACCACCGCGGCCTGGTGGACCGCGACCCTCCGGCCGACCTTCCCGAAGGGCCGTTCACCACCGCCGAGGCCCTGGTCGACGGCGTTCGCCACCATCCCGACCGGCCGGCCCTCGTCCACGGCACCGCCTCGCTCACCTACGCCGAACTGGACGCCCGGGTGGCCGCGGCGGCTGGCGGCCTGGCCTCGCTCGGCTTCGGACCGGGCGACGTGGTCGCCTGCTCGCTCCCCAACCGGGTCGCCCTCGTCGAGGCCTTCCTGGCCACCCAGCGCCTGGGCGCCGTCTGGCTGGGCGTGAACGCCAACCTGGTCGGCGACGAGGTGGCATGGCAGCTCGACGACGCCCGGGCCGACCTGCTGGTCACCACGCCCGAGCGGGCAAGTTCCCTGGCCGGCCCGGTCGGCGACCGGGCCGTCGGCAGGCCGACCCTGGAGGTCGATCCGACCGACGGTTCCGGGTCGTGGGCCGACCTCCTGGCCGCCAACTACCCGGCCCCGTCGCCGACCATCGACCCACACGCCCCGGCGGCCATCGCCTACACCTCGGGCACCACCGGTCGCCCAAAGGGGGCCGTGCACTCCCAGCACAACCTGCTGTGGCCCGGCATCTCCAGTCGACAGTCCTATCCGGCCGTCCCCGACGAGCACCACGGCACCGCCCTGGCCCTGACCATCCTCAACATGCTGGTGCTCGGCCCCCTGTGGGCATTCCTGCGGGGCACCACCGCGGTACTGATGGACCGCACCGACCCCGTCGGGTTCGCCACCGAGGTCCGCACCCGACGCATCAACCGGGTCACGCTGGTCCCGGCCATGGCCCACGACCTGGTGGACCACCCCGACGTCACCCGGGACGACCTGGCCACCCTGACCCAGACCATCATCGGGGCCGGCCACTCACCGCCCGCCCTACGCGAGGCCTGGGCCGGGAAGTTCGCCAACCGGGCCATCGTGGGCTACGGCCTCACCGAGGCCCCGACCGGTGTGACCCGGGAACACGTCGACCTGCCGACCCGCTCCGACGGGGCCGGCTACCCGCTCGAACCGGTCAAGGTGGTCATCGTGGATGCCGACGACCGGCCGGTGCCCGACGGCGACACCGGCGAGGTGTGCATCGCCCCGGCCGTCGACGGCCCGTGGGCCGGGGTGTGGACGCCCATGCTGGGCTACCTGGGCCGACCGGCGGCCACCGCCGAGGCCCTGCGGGGCGGGGTGCTGCACACCGGCGACCTGGGGTTCCTCGACGAGCACGGGCAACTGGTCATCCGGGGGCGCCGCACCGAGATGATCCTGCGGGGTGGGGCCAACGTGTACCCGGCCGAGGTGGAACGGGTCCTGCTCGACCACCCGGGGCTACGGGAGGTGGCCGTCCTCGGCCTGCCCGACGAACGCCTCGGTGAGGTGGTGGCCGCCGGCCTGGTGGCCGAACCCGGGCCATGGGCCGACGGGGACCCCGACGCCCTGGTCGACGACGTCGCCTCGTTCTGCACCGACCGGCTGGCCCGCTACAAGGTGCCCGACCGGATGCTGGTGGTCGACGCCCTACCCCGCAACGCCATGGGCAAGGTCCTCAGGGCCGATCTGGCGTCGACCTTCGAGCCCAGCTGACCGGCTGCCCGAACGGCCTAGTCGGTCAGCGACACCACCGCGCCGGGGGCCACCACCAGGTCGACCCGGTCGCCGGACCGGAAGACGCTCCCGTCACCCACCGGAACCCGCAGTTCCAGGTCACCGGCCACCACGGTGGCCACCGGTCGCCCGGCCCGACGGGCCACTGAGGCCACCACCACGTCCGTTCCCCCTGCATGGGTCTCCCCGGCGGACGGCCCCACCGACAGGCCCTCGGCCCGCAGCAGCACCGTGCCCGGTCCGTCACCGAGGCGGCCCACCGCACACTCCCCGGCACCGTCCAGGTCGACCAGGTTCTCGTGGCCCAGGCAGCGGGCGGCGTGCACCGTGCGGGGGTCGTCCCACACCTCGTCGGGCGTCCCCACCCGGTCGATCCGCCCGGCGCCCAGCACGGCGATCCGGTCGGCCAGGGCGAACGCCTCGTCGTGGTCGTGGGTGACGTGCAGCGCGGCCAGGCCCAATTGCCGCAGGAGTGCCCCCAACTCGACGGTCAGCCGCTCACGCAGGGACCGGTCCAGCGACCCGAGGGGCTCGTCGAGCATCAGCAGCCGCGGAGCGGCGGCCAGCGACCGGGCCAGGGCCACCCGCTGGGCCTCTCCGCCCGACAGGGTGTCGACCCGGCGACCCTCGAATCCCGCCAGGCCGACCAGGGCCAGCGCCCGGGCCACCCGGTGGGCCCGCCGGTCGGCCGGCATCGAGGCCACCCGGAGGCCGAAGTCCACGTTGCCGCCCACGTCGCGGTGGCCGAACAGCGCATGGTCCTGGAACACCAGGCCGAAGCCCCGCTGGTGGGTGGGCACGGCCGACAGGTCCCCGCCGTCCCACCACACCCGACCAGCGGTCGGCTGCTCCAGGCCGGCCACGGCCCGCAGCAGGGTGCTCTTGCCACACCCCGACGGTCCCAGCAGGACCACCACCTCGCCGGGGGCCACGGCGAGGTCCACCCCGTCCAGCACCGATACGCCGTCGAAGACCACCGACAGCCCGCGCACCTGCAGGCCCATCTCCTGGCCGGGCTCCGTCCGGCCGTCCTGCCCTGCTGCGCCGGTGGAGGGCTCCGGCACGCTCACAGGTCCCCCCGGACGGCGCCCCGGCGGCCCCAGCCCTCGATGGCCAGCACCGACAGCGCGGTGGCCGCCATCAGCACCACGGCCAGGGCCATGGCCTGGCCCCGCAGGGCCGCGCCGGGTTGGGACAGCAGGCGGAACAGGGCCAGTGGCGCGGTCAGCCGGTCCGGGTGCCGGGGCAGGAACGAGGTGGCCCCGAATTCGCCCAGCGACACGGCGAACGAGAACCCGGCTCCCACGGCCAGCGCCCGGGCGGCGATCGGCCAGTCGACCTCCCGGCGGACCCGGGACGGTGACGCCCCGAGGGTGGCCGCCGCCTCCCGAAGCCGCACGTCGATGCCCCGGAGGGTGGGCACCACGATCCGCATCACGAACGGCACGCCGACCAGGGCGTGGGCCACCGGCACCAGCCACCGCGACGACCGCAGGTCCAATGGTGGTTCGTCCAGGGCGATGAGCATGCCGAAGCCCACGGTCACCGCCGAGGCGCCCAGCGGCAGCATCATCCCCAGGTCGAAGGCCCGGGCCACGGCCCGCCGCCCGTGCACCACCACCACCGAGGCCAGGCCGCCGACCACCACGGCCAGGCCGGCCGCCACCACGGCGAACACCAGCGAGTTGCCCAGTGCCTCCAACGCAGACACCGGCAGCAGGGCCACCCGGTCGGCCAGGGCCGCATAGTGGTCCAGGGTGAACTGATCCAGGGTCAGGCCACCCGTCCCACCGCGGGTGAGCGACCGCTCGACCAGCACGGCGATCGGGAGGCCCAGCACCACGGCCAACAGGGCCAGATTGGCGGCCAACAGGCGACCCGACGCCCGCGGCACGACGACCCGCCGGACCGGCCGCTGGCCCATGGCCCGCCGCCGCTGCAGGCGGTTGGTGACCACCACCATGGCCACCACGGCGGCCAACTGCACGATGGCCAGCGCGGTGGCCGAGGCCAGATCGCCCCGGAACACGGCGTGGCGCCACACCTCGGTCTCCAGGGTGGCCCTCGTCGGCCCACCCAGCACCAGGACCACCCCGAACGACGTGAAGCAGAACAGGAACACGATCGACGACGCGGCGGCCACCGCCGGCCACAGCCGGGGCCACGTGACCCAGCGGAAGGCCTGGACCGGCGATGCCCCCAGTACCCGGGCCTGCTCGGTGGCCCGCGGGTCGAGGCCCTCCCAGAACGTGCCCACGGTTCGCAGCACCACGGCCACGTTGAAGAACACGTGAGCGGCCAGGATTGCCCCGGCCGTCCGGGTCAGGCGCAGCGGCCCGTCGGCCAGCCCGAGGCGCTCGAACAGGGCCAGGAACGCCCCGCCCACCACCACGGTGGGTAGGACGAACGGCACGGTGGCCGCGGCCCGCAGCAGCGACCGCCCCCGGAACCGCCGCCGGGCCAGCAGGTGGGCACCCGGCAGGGCGACGGCCACCGTCAGCACCGTGGAGGCCACGGCCTGCCACAGGGTGAACCACGCCACGGACCGGAACGAGGCCCGACCCGGAAGGTCGACCAGCCGGGACCAGCCCTCGGTCCCCAGGCCCCGGACCAGGATCGACCCGACCGGGTACAGGAAGAAGACGGCCAGGAAGGCCGCCGGGACGACCACGCACCCCGCAGCGGCCAGCCGCCGAGTGACCTCCCTCACCACGGGTACCTCACCGCAGATACCTCACCGAAGGACGATCTCCGTCCAGCGCTCCGTCCAGTCGTTGCGATGGGCCCCGATGTCAGCCGGGTCCAACACGTGAGGGTCGTCGGCCAACTCCACGAAGTCCACGAAGGCCTGCGGCAGCACGGCGTCGGCGAGCGCCGGGAACACGAACATGTTCAGCGGGATGTCCTCCTGGAAGGTGGGCGACAGCAGGAAGTCGACCAGCAGCTCGGCGGCGGCCCGGTGCTCCGTACCGGCCAGGATCCCCGCGAACTCGACCTGCCGGAAGCAGGTCTCGGTCACCACCCCGGTGGGCGGCGTATCGACCGGCGGGTCGGCGTAGATCACCTCGGCCGGCGGGCTCGACGCGTAGCTCACCACGATCGGACGGTCACCGCCCCCCGACACGAACTCGCCGTAGTAGGCGTCCTCCCAGCCGGCGGTCACCACCACGCCGTTGTCCCGCAGGGCGGCCCAGTAGTCCTCCCAGCCGTCGCCGTACTCGGC
>CAYWBE010000128.1:2810-5497 GCA_964456295.1 uncultured Candidatus Nemicrothrix sp. | reverse complement strand
ACCGCGGCCTCCACGGCCGGGGCGTACCAACGGTCGTCGGCGCCGACCCACCACTCCACCCTCCGACCGGTCGGCTGACCACGATCCAACGGCCAGGTGGTCGCACGGGAATCGACCACGGCCAACGAGACGTCCCACGTGCCGACGCGCGTCCCCTCGGGAACCCGGGCCGTGTCGTCGGTCCGGGCGCGCCGGACCAACGACCGGAGCAGTCCACCCACCATCAGGCCCGGGGCGTCCCGTCCCCGAGCGGACCACCCGCCAGATCGCCGGCATCCAGGCGCACGTCCTCGGCAGCCGGGCGTCGGGACATCAGGTCTACCCAGGCTTCGACCGGTGAGAGGCCGTCCTCGAACACCCGACGGACGCCGTCGGCGATGGGGACCTCGACGTCGACCTCTGCGGCCAGCTGACAGGCCACCCCGGCGGCGCGGACGCCCTCAGCCACCTGGTCCATGCCGGCCAGCACCTCGCCGGGAGACACCCCCCGCCCCACCTGTTCGCCGACCCACCGGTTCCGGCTCTGTCCGCTCATGCAGGTGGCCAGGGCATCGCCCAGCCCGGCCAGGCCGGCCAGCGTCGGGAGGTCGGCCCCCAGGGCCACCCCGAGGCGGGTCATCTCGGCGAGGCCCCGGGTGATGAGGGCGGCCCGGGCGTTGTCCCCGGCATCGAGGCCCTCGGCCATCCCGGCGGCCAGGGCGATCACGTTCTTGATGGCGCCCCCGATCTCGCAGCCCACGAGGTCGTCGTTGGTGTAGACCCGCAGGCGGTCCGAGGCCAGCAGCCCCTGGAGGGCCAGGGATGCCGACGGATCGGTGGACGCCACCACGGTCGCCGCCGACCGGCCCTCGAGGATCTCCCTGGCCAGGTTGGGACCGGTCAGCACCCCGACCGGACGACCGGGCAGCACCTCGGCGGCCACCTGGGTCATGCGTAGGCCGGTCCCCTGTTCGAAGCCCTTGGCCAGGCTGACCACCGGCACGTCGGCACCGATGCCCGACGCTGCCCTGCCAAGGGTGGACCGGAACCCGTGGGTCGGCATGCCGGCCACCACCAGGTCGGCTCCGTCCACCGCTGCCGCCAGGTCGTCGGTGGCCTCCAGTTCGGCCGGTAGTTCGTAGCCGTCGAGGTAGCGCTGATTGCCCCGTCCGGCCATCACGTCAGCGGCCACCTCGGGCCGACGCGACCAGAGCACCGTGGGCACCACGGGCGCCAGCAGAGCGGCCACCGTCGTCCCCCAGGACCCCGCCCCGACCACCGCCACCCGCCCCACGGCACGGCCGGACGGCCCGGTGGTGGGCACATCGGCCGGGGGTAGGGACGTCATGGCGTCACCCTAGGGTGTCGCGATGTCCGGACCCGTCGGCGTGCTCATCCCCGTCAAGGCGTTCGCCGAGGCCAAGGGCCGTCTGGCCGGGGCCGTGGACGCCGCCGACCGGGCCGACCTGACCCGCTCCATGGCCGCCACCGTGGTCGTCGCAGCGGCACCACTTCCGGTGACCGTGGTGTGTGACGACGACGAGGTGGACGCCTGGGCCCGATCGGTGGGCGCGGCGGTCGTCCGGGTCGACGGTCCGGGGCTGAACCGGGCCGTGGAGTTCGGCGTGGCCGCGCTGGCCGACGCCGGCTTCGAACGGGTCGTGGTGGCCCACGCCGACCTGCCTCGGGCCACCCGACTGGACCACTGCACGGCCACCAGTGGCATCACCCTGGTTCCCGACCGCCACCTGGACGGCACGCCGGTGCTCGTCGTACCGACCGACGCGGGCTTCCGGTTCGCCTACGGCCCGGGGTCCTATGCCGCCCACGTGGCCGAGGCGGAGCGACTGGGCCTTCCGTGGCGGAGCCTGCACGACCCCGAGCTGGCCTTCGACGTGGACGACCCGGCCGATCTGGAGGCCTTCGCCTCCACCGCCGACTGACCGCTACGAGACGGCTGATCCACCCCGCCGACCACGGGACCGCCCGACGGCCGACCGGCCACCGGATCCGGTCGACGGCTCCCAACGGAACCGACGGGCCGCCACCACGGCGCCGAACACCCCCCAGAGCCCCATCCTCAGGAGCAGTTCAGGCTCCCAGGCCGAACCGGTCCGATAGGGGTCGAAGGCGGCGAAGAACGACTCGACGAACGCCTTGAGCGGCAGCACGTCGCCGGCCACCTCCAACCACCGGGCCGGGTCGTCGCCCACCGAGATGAACACGTCGGACACGAAGGCCATGGGGAGCATCGTGGCCTGGGCCAGGGCCGGGGAACTCTGGCCGGACGGCGCCACGGCCGCCAGGGCGAGGCCGAGCATGGCGAACGACGCCGTACCGACGACGAAGGCCACCACGGCGGGAAGCAGTCGGCCCGTCTCCACATCCACCCCGTAGACGCCGATGCCCACGGCCAGCATCATCGCCACCCCGAAGACGGCGATGCAGATTCCCGAACCCACCACGCCTCCGAGGTAGACCCAACGGGGCAGCGGCGTGCTCCGGACACGACGGAGGATCCCCTCGTCGCGGACGATGGCCGTGGAGATCCCGATGTTGGTGTAGGTCGCCGACGCCGCGGTGAACACCGCCAGGCCGGGGGCGTAGAACTGTGCTGCGGCCACCTCGCGACCCCCACCGATGCCGATCTCGTCGAAGATCGCCGCGAACAACAGCAGGAACATCATCGGGAAGGCCAGGGTGAAGAA
>CAYWBE010000128.1:0-2710 GCA_964456295.1 uncultured Candidatus Nemicrothrix sp. | reverse complement strand
CGATGGAGGTCGGCGGTCGGCTGCTCGGTCCGGACCTCGAGGCGACCGTCCCGGACGGTGGCCCGACCGGCCAGGCCCCCGAGCAGCCCGTCTACCGTGCCGTCGGCCTCGACCGGGAAGCGGGCCCGGATGGCCGTCTCACGGTCCATCGAGCCCCGCAGCTCATCGGGGGTGCCCTCGGCGACGGCCCGGCCGGCGGCGATGACCAGGACCCGGTCGGCCAGCGCCTGGACCTCGTCCATGTAGTGGCTGGTCAGCACGATCGTGGTGCCCAGGGATCGCAGGCCGTCGACCATCTCCCAGGCCTGGCGCCGGGCCGACGGATCGAACCCGGTGGTCGGCTCGTCCAGGAACAGAAGGTCCGGGTCGCCGATGATGCCGAGTGCCAGGTCGATCCGGCGCTTCTGGCCCCCCGACAACCGGTGGGTGCGTCGGTCGCCGAGCCCGTCGAGGCCGACCAGTTCCAGCACCTCGTCGATGGGGCGGCGGCGCGAGTAGCAGGCCCCGTAGTGCTCGAGGGCCTCGCGCACGGTCAGCTCCCGCTCGACGCCCACCTCCTGGAGGACGATCCCGATCCGGTCCCGGAACCCCGCCGAAGCCACCGACGGATCGTGGCCCAGCACCTCCACGGTGCCGGCGTCTCTGCTGCGGTGTCCCTCGAGGATCTCCACGGTCGTCGACTTGCCGGCCCCGTTCGGCCCCAACAGCGCGAACACCTCACCGGGCTCCACGTGGAACGACAGGTCGTCGACGGCCCGGACGTCGCCGTAGGACTTCCCCAGACCGGACACGGTGAGGGCGGGCGACGCAGGCACGGCGGCGAGGCTAGCCACCACAGCCAGTGGGGCACTTTGCCCGGAGCGGACGACCTGTCAGACTCCGCGGCCATGCGAACCGTGAGCTTCGAACACATGGTGGACGGCACCCCCGAGGACTACGACCTCATCGGACGCGAGCTGGCCGTCCACAAGGCGGACAACCTGGCCGGCCACGTCCTGGGCACGCTGGAGGCCATGGCCGGGCCACTGCTGGGCTACCCGGTGGACCGGTTCCAGCACTCCCTCCAGAGCGCCACCCGGGCGCTTCGCAACGGCGAGGACGACGAGATGGTGGTGGCCGCCCTGCTGCACGACGTGGGCGACCCCATCGCACCCGAGAACCACAGTGCGGTGGCCGCCGACATCCTCCGGCCCTACGTGTCGGACCGGACCCACTGGATCATCCGGCACCACGGCCTGTTCCAGGGGTACTACTACTTCCACCATCTGGGCGCAGACCGCGACGCGCGCGATGCCCTCCGGGAACACCAGTGGTTCGACGACTGTGCGGCGTTCTGTGAGGAGTACGACCAGAACTGCTTCGAACGGAACCACGACACCCTGACCCTCGAGGAGTTCGAGCCCATGGTGCGCGACCTGTTCGCCCGCCCCAGCCGCTTCCCGCTGCCCCAGACCACCCTCGTCTAGGACACGCCCGGGTACGCCGCCTAGGGCTCCAGCACCACCTTGATGGCCCCGGCCTTCCGGTCGGCTGCCACCCTGAAGGCCTCAGCTGCTTCGTCCAGGCCGAACCGGTGGGTGACCACCGCAGCGGCCAGCTCCGGCTCGTCGACCAGCAGTTGGGCCGCCACGCGCAGTTCGCCGGCCGGATCAGCGCCGGGGGCTGGTCCGACTCCCGGTCCCGATACCCCGCCTGACGCGCCGTGGGAATGGACCCCCCGGGTGCAGCCGTACATGGACGATGGAACGAGGCGGACCTCCTTGAGGAACATCGTCATCACGTTGGGCAACGCCAGGCCGTCCCAGTAGACGCCGGGCAGCGAGACGGTGCCCCCGGGACGGGCATGGTCGATGGCCGTGACCAGGGCGCCCTCGGTGCCTGCGGCCTCCACCACCACGTCGTACTCCCCCGACGGCGAACTTCCCGCACCCAGCCGTTCAGCAGCCGCCTGCTGGTGGGGGTGCCGGGCCGACACGTCGACGTCGGCACCCACGGACCGGGCGGCGGCCACTGCAGTGAGGCCCACCGTGCCCCCACCCACCACCAGCACCCGGTGGCCGGACACGATCCCGGCGGTGGCCACCGCGTGCACCGACACGGCCACCGGTTCGACCAGGCAGGCGTCGGCCACCGGTAGCCCGTCGGGCAGGTCCAGCACGCACGTCGGGTCGACCAGCATCCGGTCGGCCATGCCGCCGTCGGCGGCCAGCCCGTACAGGGCCATGTCCCGGCACTGCTGGACCTCGCCGGCCAGACACCGGTCGCAGGCGCCACAGGTCCGGGTCGGACGGACGGCCACCGCAGTGCCGTCGACGGTGCGACCCGCCACCTCGTGGCCGAACGTGGTGGGCAGGCCGAAGGCCGCCATGTGCAGGTCCGATCCGCAGATGCCGGCCGAGGCCACCTCGACCAGCACCCCCTCGCCCCCGGGTTCGGGTACCTCCACCACGTCGAACGCACCGTCGACCGTCCGCACCCCTCGCACCGCGCCTCCAGTCAGCCCGTCTCGTCGGATCGCCGTGGGCATCCCGACTTCGGGCCGCCCACGACCCGACCGTAGGGTCCGGCCATGGGCATCGACCTGCTGGACGGGGACTTCTACGTCTCGGACCCGTACCCGACCTACGCCCGCCTCCGCGACGAGGACCCCCTCCACCACGACGAGGCCAACGACCTGTGGGGCGTGTCCCGCTACGACGACATCGTGGCC
>CAYWBE010000127.1:0-5548 GCA_964456295.1 uncultured Candidatus Nemicrothrix sp. | reverse complement strand
ACGAAGTCGTCGCCCAGCCACCAGCCCCAGGTCAGGTCGGCCAGGTGGTACAGCACGAACAGGGCGATGATCGGGCCGGTCCAGCGCATGGTCCGGCTGGCGTAGGTGGCTGCCACGTGGTCGCGGCCGCCCTCGTACTTCTTGGCGCCGCTGACCACCCCGGCCTTCTCGCTGGCGTTGCCGCTCATCCGACTGAGGGTGATGGCCGAGTGCAGGTGCAGGACGAACATGGCCAGCAGGCCGAGGCGCATCAGCCACAGCACGCCGCCGGTGGGCACCAGGCCGGCGCCGATGGTGCGCAGCGACTCGGCGTACTCGTGCATCCGGGCCGGGCCCTCGTAGACGTGGAGGTTGCCGATCATGTGGACCAGCACGAAGCCGATGAGGCCGATGCCGGTGACGGCCATGACCCACTTGCGACCCACCGCGCTCTGGTAGAGGTTCAGCGGGAACGGCCACTGGCGGCCACGGGGTCGGACCGGTGCCACGCGGTAGCGCTGCTCGGTGGTCTGGGCCATGGTTCCCTCCTGGTGCCTCGACCCCTCAGGCGGTGGGGTCGACCGTCCGGTGGAGGGTAGCGCGCAGGGTGGTCGCCGATTCGGGCCGCTCACCGGCCCGGCCGGGTCCGGATCGGGCGTCAGTCGGCGCCGATGCGACCCTCGTACCGGTTGGTGGCCACCACCTCGCCGTCGACGGTCAGGTCGAGTTCGAGTACCACCGCACCGGTGGCGTCGCCGAGGGCCAGCTCGACGGTGCCGACCGGGGTGACCGAGTCGGCCTCCAGGGCGCCGCCCCACGACCGGGTGACGGTCGGTGCGTCGTCGGGGTTCCCGTCGGGCAGCACCAGTCGGGCGTCGACCCGGCACCGTTCGACGGGCCGGCGACCGTCGTGGACCACCACCACCCGGACCAGGAGGGTGGACCGGGGGGCGATGGACTCCAGCGGCGGGTCGGCCACCACGATGGTCGGTGCACATGCCGCGGCGACCGTGGCGTACGCCGGCTTGTGGTCCCGTCGGTGGTCCACCAGGGCCCCCGAGACGGCCGGCGCCCCGTCCAGCAGGCGGTCCAGGGTGAACCCTCCGGTGGGCCGGTACTTGCGTCGGCGGAGGGCCTCGATCTGGATCCGCAGCAGTCGGACCTGGTGACGACGGGTGTCGGCGGCCCACTCGGCGGGGTTCGCCCGGTCGGCGGGCGGGAAGCGGCGGACCAGTACGTCGGCCTCGGCCCCGTGGTCGCGGGCCAGGCGCTCGACGTCGACGTCAGGCCACGTACCGGAGTCCAGCGTCCCGTCGGCCAGGGCGGGCGACCCCTCGGGAACGGACTGCGATCCGAAGGCCGAGACGAATCGGCCGGCCCGTGGCACCCGGTCCACGTAGCCGCCCAGGTCGCTGCGTCGACCGCTGTACCACCCGAACCAGAGGTGTGCGGTCGCGTCGTCGATCCGTGGGGGGTTGGGCAGCACCCCCGAGTGGCTGATCACCGGGCGGGACGGATCGGCCTGGACGAGGGCACGACGAACCGTGCGGTCCAGCACCGTGCGGTTCCAGTTCGGAAGTTGCTGGTCCATCTGGCGGGGGACGGCCCGGGTCCGGTCCACGGTGTCCGGGGCGTCGTGGCCGCACCACACCACCACCGACGGGTGGTGCCCCAGGAGGTCGACCGTGTCACGGGCCTGATCGGCAGCCTGGCCGCGGACCCCCCGGTGGTAGCCCCCGGTCAGGGGAAGGTCCTGCCACAGGAGCATGCCGGTCCGGTCGGCCTCGTCGTAGAGCGCGGGGGACGACACGTGGCCGACCACCCGGAGCAGGTTCAGGCCGGCGTCACGGGCCAGGGCCAGGTCGTCGCCGGCCGATGCCGCCGTCACCCGGGACAGGTCACGGTGCAGCGGTGGGACGATGGCCCCCCGCAGGAAGATCCGTTCACCGTTGATGGACCACACGTGGTCCTGCATCCGGACCGACCGCAGGCCGGTGCGTCGCACCACGCGGTCGCTGGTCCGGCCGTCCTCGGTGGTCACCTCCAGTTCCACGTCGTGCAACGGCTGGTCCCCCATCTCGGCGGGCCACCACAGGAGGGGACGGGGGATCCGGATCGACCACTCCACCCGGTTCTCACCCCCGGCCAGCGGTTGGCGGTGTCGGTGGTCGATGCCCAGGATCCGGGTGTGGAACACCACGGCCCGTGGCCGGTCGGTGTGGACCACGGCACGGAAGGCCAGGGTGGCCACCGACTCGGTGGCCCGGGTGCACACCACCCGGACGTGGATCAGGGGGACGGGTCCGGTCTCGCGTAGTCGCACGGGTCGTCCGATGCCGCCCGGGTTCCACGGGGCGATCCCCCGGCCACCCTGGGTGGTGCCGGTCAGGGTCCGCTTCTCATGGGGGTTGCCGACCGGGGGGCAGGTGGCCTCCACGGCCAGCAGGTGGTCCGAGCGGGCCCGGGCCGGACCGGTCACCTCCAGGAGGTGGGGCACGAACGACCCCTCGGTGGGACCCAGGTAGGAACCGTCCAGCCACACGTCGCCCTGGACGGTGACGCCGTCGAACTCCAGGAAGGTCCGTCGGTCGTCTCCCGGCGGAGTGGTGGTGAAGCGGGTGCGGTACAGGAGCGGTCCGTCGGCCTCGGCGAAGGCCGGGGTGCTGCGCCACGCACCGGGCACCGTGATCTCGGGCCAGTCGCCGTCGTCGAGGTCCTCGAGGGGGAAGTCCCGTCGGAGTGTCTCGTCAGCCTCGGCGGCCCGCCACGGACCGGGCAACCCACCGGAGTACGACATGCCCCGACGCTACGGTCCCGGCCGTGACGAGACCGACCACCGTGGGTGCGACGGGCCGGCGAGCCGCTGTCCACCGACGGGCCCGGGCGCGACGATCCGGTGTCACGGCAGGCCCGGGAGTCGGCGGCCTCAGGAGAGTGAGCCGGCCGGTGGACGGCCGGTGATGCGTTCGGACAGCCAGCGTCCGCTCTCCTTGAGCCGCCGGTCCCTGGTGACCAGGCCCCGGGGCCCGGCGAATCCCGGAATCGACCCCCAGCCGGCGGTGGCGTAGCCGTCCAGCAGCCCGTCGTGGAACAGGCCCACGACCGGCACCCCGTCGGCGGCTGCCGACTCCACCTGGGCGACCACGTCGCGCAGCAGTTCGTCCCGCCAGTCGTCGTCGGCGGTCGACACCCCCCAGCCGGCCACCACGAGGTCCCGGTCGCCGAGGCGGTCATGCACCCGTCGCAGGGCGACCCCGAGTTCCTCGGGGAGGGGCGCGCAGCCCGACGCGTCCACCCGGGCACCGGACGGGTACGGACCGGGGCGCCCATCGGCATCCACGGCCACCGGGTGGTCGGCGGCCAGTCCCACCAGGTCGAAGGCCCCGGCCAACTCCGGTCGATCGACCGGACCACGCCACGGCCAGGCCATCTCCCCGTCGGCCAGGGCGCGAAGCCACGGGTCCCACAGGATCCGTTCCCAGTGGCGGGCCTGATCGCGGGCCCGTTCCCCGGCGCCTCTCCGGTCATCGGGCCCGGTCCGGTCGCCGGTGGCCTCCCGGCCGGTCGCCGCGAACACCGTCGGCGCGGCGAACACGCCCATGACGGGGGCCCGGCCGCTGCGCAGCAGGCGCCAGGCCTCGAAGGTGGCCTCCAGCGCCCCTTCCACGGCAGCCCGGGCGGCCTCGGGATCGGTCCGACCCGGTGGTCGCACGCCCAGGAGGTGGCTCCGGAGGGCTGATCCGATCGGGTCCTCGACGGGCACCCAGCCGGACACCAGGTCCTCGAGGGCCTCGGCGGTGCGGTCCACGTGGCGGGCCCACCAGCGGCTACGGCTGGTGGGATCGGCGAATCCCCGTTCGTCGTCGGCGAACCAGCCGGGAAGGGTGCCGTGGACGAGGGTGGCCCATGGCCGTAGTCCGGCCTCCACCGCGGCGGCAAGAATCTGGCGTACGTGGTCCAGGGCGTCGGCGTCGACCGTCCCCGGGCGTGGTTCCAGACGGGCCCACTCCACGGTGACGCGGATGTCGGTGAAGCCCAGGGTGGCGGCCAGCCGGAGGTCGTCGACGTGGTCGCTGGCCAGGCCGGCCCCGTCGCCGGAGGCGGGCACCCGACCGTCGCGTTCCCAGCGGGACCAGTCGGCGGCCGGGGCCACCCCCTCGGTCGACAACGAGGAGTCGGTCACCCCCCACCGGAAGTCAGGTCCCGGCAAGGCTGGTCTCTGGGGCTCTGGCTCGTCGGGGACTGGCGGAGCGGGGTTCGGGCAACGGGTTTCAGGCCCGGCGGGTCATCACGCCGGCGTCGAAGACCACCCGGTCGCCGACCCGGGTCTGGAACAGCACCGTGGTGTCGTCGACCTCCCAGGCGTGGACGTCCAGCACCTCACCGGGCATGACCGGTGACTTGAACCGTCCACCCATGCCGGCGAACCGGGCCGGGTCCGAGCCACAGGTGGCGTGGAGCAGGGCACGACCGGTGAACCCGTAGGTGCATAGTCCGTGGAGGATCGGCCTGTCGAATCCGGCGGCCGCCGCGAACGTGGGGTCGGAGTGCAGTGGGTTGCGGTCGCCGCTCAGTCGGTACAGGAGGGCCTGGTCGGGGCGGGTGGCGTAGGAGACGACGTGGTCGGCGTCCCGTTCGGGGGCCGCCCAGTCGTTGGACGGGCCGCGGTCGCCGCCCCAGCCACCCTCGCCGCCAAGGAACAGGCCGGCACTGGTCGACCAGAGGGGCTGGCCGTCGGGGTCGGTCACGTCCGTCTCCAGGTAGACGAGTGCCGCCTTGCCCTTGTCCCAGATGTTCCCGATGCGCCCGGTGGCGATGCCCTCCCCCTCGGCCGGGATCTCCCGGTGGCAGGTGATGGCCTGCTCGGCGTGCAGCAGGAACACCGGGTTGAAGCTGCCGAAGTCAGGGGTTCCGCCGCCACCCATCACCACGCCCTGGGTGGGGAAGGCCCGCTGGGCGATCCCGTCGGAGTTCTCGGTGGTGAACTCCAGTTCGAAGCCGGTGGGGTCGGCCACGCCGGCGCCGACGCCCAGGGCGTAGAGGAGGCTCTGCTTGGAGGTCCAGGAGATCCCGGTCGGCTCGCCGACCGCTCCGACGGCATCTGGGTTGATGGGCATGGTGGCTCCCGGGGCTCGTGGTCTGGTCGATCCGGCGGTGGACGGACGGGGCCGGTCGTCGGACCGGCACCGGGGGCGACGCTACGGTCCGATCGACGGGGGATCCCAGTCCGGCACCGAACCGGTGGCGTCGGGGCGTGCCGCCTGCCGGGTGGGAGGACCATCGGGAAATCCCGGTTTCCCCTTGCAATTCAGGGAATCACAGTGGTGTAATTCCACGGAAGGAACCCTCTCGGGGGTTCCGGGGGACCGAGACCGGCCCCGGCGACCGGATCGACCGGTCGATCGACCGGCGAGAGGCGGAACACCATCATGGGGATCATCGCGAAACCCGACCTGGATACGGACTGGAAGGACTCGTCGAACTGCCTCGGTGTGGATCCCGACCTGTTCTTCCCGGAGCGCGGGGCCAGCACCCGGGAGGCCAAGGAGGTGTGCCGGGGCTGCATCGT
>CAYWBE010000126.1:0-5551 GCA_964456295.1 uncultured Candidatus Nemicrothrix sp. | reverse complement strand
CGGGTCGTGCTGGCCAAGGTGGACGTCGACGCCAACCCCGGCGTGGCCCAGGCCTTCCAGGTGCAGTCCATTCCGGCCGTCCACGCGCTGGTCGACGGCCAGGTCGCGGCGAGCTTCGTAGGCGCCCAGGGCGAGGATGCCATCCGGACCTTCGTGGAGGGCCTGCTGCCCGGCGAGGAGGTCTCCGAGATGGACCGCCTGATCGGCCTCGGCGACGAGGCATCGCTCATCGCCGCGCTGGGCATCGAGGCCGACAACGTCGCCGCGGTGACCGCACTGGCCCTTCTGCTGGTCGAACGGGGGGGTGACGGCGACCAGGACGCGGCGCTGAAGCTGCTGGAGCGGATTCCGGAGTCGGCCGATACCCGACGGATCGCCGCGATGGCCCGCACCGAGGAGGTGGACGACGTCGAGACCGCCCTGGCCGAACTCCTCCCGTCGGTCCGGGACGATGACGACGCGCGCCAGCGGTTCGTCGACCTGTTGGAGGTACTCGGGCCCGACGACGAGCGCACCGCGACGTGGCGGCGTCGCCTCACCTCGGCCCTCTTCTAGGGCCGCCTCCCGGGACGGGCTTCCCGGGCCGACGTGCGGCCCACCCGGCCGCCCCTGTGGCCGCCGGGATTGAACCGGCATTGAATAAGGACGGAACTTCCCCCGGTTGACCACGACCCCTCGGGGGTGTGCCGTGCCCGGACCCGCCAACCTGATCCGCGACCGGATCGACGACCTGCTCTACGAGCGACCACCGACCCCTGCCCGGATCGCCGCGGTCGTCGCCGCGCTCCTGGCGACCGCCGCCCTCGTGGTGCTGTTGTGGTGGCCTGCCGGGGCGGCTGACCCGGCCCGCCTGCCGTTCGTGACCGCCCCACCGACCACGGTGGTCGTGGCGGTCGCCCTGCCCGAGGTGGTGGTGCACGTAGCCGGGGCGGTCGCCCGTCCGGGCCTCTACGTGCTGCCCGAGGGTCGTCGGGTAGCTGATGCACTGGCCAGGGCCGGTGGGGTGCTGGCCGACGGTCGTGGGGACCTGCTGAACCTGGCCGCGCCCCTCCGGGACGGCTCGAGGATCTGGGTGCCGTCCGGAGACCTGGTGGTCGACCCGGGCATCCATGATGCTCCGGCGGTCGGAGGGCCGGTGGACGTCAACCGGGCCGGCATCGACGAACTCCAGGACCTGCCCGGGGTGGGACCATCGCTGGCTGCGGCGATCGTCCGGCACCGGGACCGGATGGGCCCGTTCACCTCGGTGGAGGACCTGCTGGCCGTCCCGGGCATCGGGCCGTCGACGTTGGCCGGCCTCCTGGACCGGGTGGTGCTCTGAGCGGCCCCCGGGGGATCGGTTCCATGCACCGTCGGTGGTGGGGCGTCGTCGGGCTCGGCCTGCTGCTCGTCGCCGTGATCGCCGGGCTGCGGGGCCAACGCGAGTGGGTGGCCACCGGACGTCCACCGGACGGGCCGGTGGTGGGCAGCGTGGTCCTGATGGGCGACCCCGTGCCGCTCCGGGACGGTGGTTGGCGTGCCGAGGTGCGACACGAGGGGCGGCGCCTCCACGCCGAGTTCGGGGCCGCCCACCGGGAGATCGCCGGGTTGCTGGCCGGGCAGAGCGTCCAGGTCGAGGCCTCCGTCGTCCGCCCCGCCCGTCGATGGGAGCGGATACGCCACGTGGCCGGGACCATCGAGGTCGACGAGGTCGGATCGGTGGGCCCCGCCGGTCGGATCCATCGGGCGGCCAACGACCTGCGACGCCTCCTCGAACGGGGTGCAGGTTCACTGGCCGACGATCAGCGGGCCCTGCTGGCCGGTCTGGTGTACGGCGATGACCGGGCGCAGAGCGAGACGACGGCCGACGACTTCCGGGCCGCCGGCCTCGGCCACCTGCTGGCCGTCTCGGGCCAGAACGTGGCCTTCGTGCTCGCCGCAGCGGCACCGATCCTCGGGCGGCTTCGCTTCACGGCCCGGGTGCCCCTGACCCTCGCCCTCCTGAGCTTCTTCGCCGTGGTCACCCGCTTCGAGCCGTCGGTACTGCGGGCCACCGTGATGGCCGGCGGCAGTGCCCTGTCCGTCGCGGTCGGGCGCCGACAGATGGGCTTCCGGCTCCTGGCCGCCACCGTCCTGCTGCTGATCGTGGTGGACCCGCTCCTCGTCCACCGGGCCGCCTTCCGGCTGTCGGTGGCCGCCTCGGCCGGGATCCTGCTGGCGGCCCGCCCGTTGGCCGACCTGCTGGTCGGACCACGGGCCCTACGCGATGCGGTGGCCGTGACCCTGGCCGCCCAGGCGGCGGTGACCCCACTGCTGCTGGCCGGGTTCGGGCCGGTACCAGTGGCGGCCCTGCCGGCCAACGTCCTGGCCGCACCGGTGGCCGGACCGCTCATGGTGTGGGGCGTCACCGGTGGCCTGGTCGCCGGGCTGCTCGATGTCGTGGGCTGGGCCTGGGCGGCGAGGACCATCCACCTGCCGACCGGCCTGGGGCTGGACTGGGTGGCCGCGGTGGCTGGTGGAGCAGCCGACCATCGAACCGGCCTCCTCGGCCCGGCCTCAGGCACGGCGGGCGTGGGCCTGGTCGGGACGGCCGCCGTCCTGTCCGGCATGGGCGCCCGCCGCCTCGGCCGAGCCACCCTGGTGGCGACGCTGGTCCTGGCGGCGACGGTGGCCGTGGCCAGCCTGTCCGGTGCGGTCGCTACGGGGACGGCCGATGGGGTCCGGGTGCTCGGCGGGGAGCCCCGGGGCGTGGTCGTGGTCGTGGACCGGTCGATGGGGCCCCAGCGCCTCCTTGAGGTCCTGCGTACCCGGGGGGTGGACGACCCGGCGCTCGTCATCTTCCGGGAACCGGTCACCAGTGCGGTGGCCGGAGCCCTGGAGTCCCGGTACGGGCCACACGCCCGATGGGGCCCGGCGGGGTCGGTCGGGGCGGTGGTCCCGGCCGACGGCCAGCGGGTCAAGGTGGGGGGTACGACGTGGGTGGTCCATCTCCGACCGGGCCGACTGCTGGTCCGGAGGGCCGCCGGAGAACCCTGATCAGGGGCCGGATCAGGGACTGGCGGCCTCACGGGGGTGGCCCCCGGGCCGGTGTACCGTCAGCCGGGTGATCGTCGAGTTGGGCCCCGACCACCGGTACGACTGCACCCACCGGTCGCTGGTCATGGGGATCCTGAATCGCACCCCGGATTCCTTCTGGGACCGGGGTCGTTTCTGGGACTTCGACGACTTCCTGCGACTGGCCGAGGCCCACGTGGCCGCCGGGGCCGATCTGCTCGACGTCGGCGGTTCGAAGGCGGGTCCCGGTCCTGAGGTGACCGAGGCCGAGGAGATGGACCGCGTGGTCCCGGCCATCGCCGCGCTGAGCGACCGCTTCGACGTGCCCATCGCGGTGGACACCTTCCGGGGCAGCGTGGCCGGTGCGGCCATGGAGGCCGGGGCGCGCGTGGGCAACGACATCAGCGGGTTCGCCGACCCGACCTTCCTGGCGGCATGTGCCCGGCACGGTGCGGCGGTGGTGGCCACCCACGTGCGGATCGGCCCCCGGATCCCCGATCCCGAGCCCCGCTACGACGACGTGGTAGCCGAGGTGCGTGCCTTCCTGGCCGATCGGGTCCGGTGGGCTGTCGAAGCGGGCATCGGCGACCGGCGGATCATCGTGGACGCCGGCCTGGACCTGGGCAAGACGCCGGCCATGTCGGCGGAGTTGCTGCGGCGTTCCGACGACCTGGCCACCCTGGGGCGTCCCATCCTGTTGTCGGCATCCAACAAGGGGTTCCTGGGGGAGGTCACGGGGAATGACCTGGAGGACCGGGTGGAGGCGTCATGGGCGGCCCATGCCCTGGGCATCGCCGGGGGTTGTCGGATCCTGCGGGCCCATGACGTCCGGGGCGCCCGACGGGTGGCCGACGTGATGGCCGAGGTCCTGGCCTGTGGAATGACCGGTGGAACGACCGGCGGACCGCCCCAGGAGGCCGCGGCATGAGCGCCCCGGCGATCGTGCTCATCACCGGCGACGACGACGCCCTGGTCACCGAGGCCGTCCGGGCTGCCGTCGAGGCCGCCCTGGGTGACGAGGACCGCTCGCTGGCCCTCGAGGAGCTCACCGAGGAGGACTACCGGACCGAGGACCACTTCGAGGTGGCCCGGCTGGTCGACGCCGCACAGACCCCACCCTTCCTGACCGGGCGTCGGGTGGTGGTGGGACGCCATCTGGGTCGTTTCGGGGACAAGGAGTCGGTGGCTCCCCTGGTGGCCTACCTGGCCGACCCGCTGGACAGCACGGCTCTCATCGTGGTGTGGGAGAAGGGGCATGCCCCGGCCCAGCAGCGTCTGAATCCGGTGCCGAAGTCGCTCGCCGAGGCCATCGCCGGAGCCGGTGGAGAGGTCCGTAAGACGGCGGTCGGACGGGGTCGCGAGGCCGAACAGTGGCTGGACGATCGGATCGCCGCCGGTCCGGTGGACCTCGACCGTCCGGCACGGGCACTGGTGACCCGACGCCTCGGCGAGGACCGGGCCGCCGTGGTGCCCCTGTTGGAGACCCTGGCCGCTGTCTTCGGTGTGGGAGCCGATCTCTCGGCCAGCGACGTGGAACCCTTCCTCGGGACGGGGGGCGACGTGGCCCCCTGGGACCTGACCGACGCCATCGATGCCGGTGACGTCCCCAAGGCCCTGGACTGCCTGACCCGGATGCTGGGGGCGGGTGGCCGACATCCGCTGGCCGTCACCGCGACCCTGAACATGCACTACGGACGCCTGTTACGCCTCGATGGTTCGGGCATCAGGGACCAGGCCGGGGCGGGCGAGGCCCTCGGCATCAAGGGATTCCCAGCCAAGAAGGCACTGGCGGCCAGTCGTCGACTGGGTGGCGAGAAGATCGCCCGGGCCGTGCGGTTGCTGGCTGCCGCGGACCTCGACCTGCGGGGTCGCTCGGCGTGGCCGCCGGAACTGGTGGCCGAGGTGCTGGTGGCCCGACTGGCGAGCCTGTCCCGACCCTGACCCCGGTGGGGTCGACGGAGTCGGGGAAACCGGGGGCGTCAGCCGCCCAGCGAGTTGAGCCGCTTCTGCAGGCGGGCCTTGCGACGCGACGCGGTGTTGGGGTGCAGCACGCCCTGGGCGGCGGCCTTGTCGAGCCGCCTCATGGCCTCGGCGGCGGCCTCGGCCGCGTTGTCGCCGGACTCGGCGGCCTCCAGCGCCTTGCGGGTGCGGGTCTTGAGTTCGGTCCGCACGGCGCGGTTGCGCAGGCGGGCCTTCTCGGTCTGACGATTCCGCTTGATCTGGCTCTTGATGTTCGCCACGGGAGTGGTCCCTCGGTGTTCTCGTTCGCTGTACCCGTTCAGGGTTCCGTCGGTCGACGGGGCCGGGCCGGGGACGTAGCCCACGGGCCGGCACGGGCAACGATCCTACCGGGGGCATGTTCCGATCGGTCCACGGTGGCCGCATGTCACCACGGGCCATGCGGCGTCAGGGAGGGGGTCGACCGCCGGTACCGTCATCGGCGGAATGGACCTCTCGCGGCTGCGCAACACGTCGATCATCGCCCACATCGATCACGGCAAGTCCACGCTGGCCGATC
>CAYWBE010000125.1:0-5598 GCA_964456295.1 uncultured Candidatus Nemicrothrix sp. | reverse complement strand
TGGTGGCACCGAAGAAGACGTCCTGTTCGAGCTGGAGCCTGAGGTCGTTCAGCGAAGCCGCCTGGGGCGACCGGCGGACCAGCACCCGGTCGTTGCGGAAGGTGCCGTCGGCGTTAAGCGGCGCGTTGGCCTGCGCGACGACGTACTCCTCCTCATCGTCGGCCGCCATGTAGACGATCTCGTCGGTCACCCGGCCATCGACGACCTTGCGGTACGGCGACTCGATGAAGCCGAACGGGTTCACCCGGCCGTAGGTGGCCAGGCCACCGATGAGGCCGATGTTGGGACCCTCGGGGGTCTCGATCGGGCACATGCGGCCGTAGTGCGAGAAGTGGACGTCACGGACCTCGAAGCCGGCCCGCTCACGGGACAGGCCGCCCGGACCGAGCGCCGAGAGGCGACGGCGGTGGGTGAGGCCCGACAGCGGGTTGACCTGGTCCATGAACTGCGACAGCTGGCTGGTGCCGAAGAACTCCTTGATGGCGGCGACCACCGGCCGGATGTTGACCAGGTTCTGCGGGGCGATGGCCTCCACGTCCATGGTCGTCATGCGCTCGCGCACCACCCGTTCCATGCGGGACAGGCCGATCCGGAGCTGGTTCTGGATCAACTCGCCCACCGAGCGGATGCGGCGGTTGGCGAAGTGGTCCTGGTCGTCGAGCCGGTAGCCGGGCTCGCCCTTGGCCAGGTGCAACAGGTAGGTGCAGGTGGCCAGGACCTCGGACCGGGTCAGGACCGGCGAGTCGGGGTCGGGGCGCTCGAGTTCGAGGCCGAAGACCTCCTCGATCTTCTCGATCTCCGGGCCCAACTTCCGGTTCAGCTTGTAGCGACCGACACGGGACAGGTCATAGCGGCGGGACTCGAAGAAGGCATTGCGCAGGTAGGCGCGGGCGGCTTCGACCGACGGGGGCTCACCGGGGCGGACCCGCTTGTAGATCTCGAGCAGGGCCTCCTCCTGGGGGGCCTTGCGCTCGCCGGCCTCCACCTCGGCCTGCCATCCCTCGGGAAGCTGGTCCTTCTCCCACTGGCCCTCGAGGTAGTCGAAGTACCGCACGAAGCGATCCAGGAAGCCGGGCTCGTTCTCCTCGTCGTAGCCGAGTGCCCGCAGCAACGTGAACATCGAAATCCGGCGCTTGCGGGCCACCCGGGTACCGGCGGTGACGTGCTTGCCCGGCTTGTGCTCGACGTCGAACTCGATCCACTCGCCGCGGTAGGGGTGGATGGTGCCGGTCACCAGCTGGTGCTTGGACATGTTTCGCAGCCGGTAGCGGTCACCAGGCTGGAAGATGACGCCCGGGGAGCGCACCAGCTGGGACACCACGACGCGCTCGGTGCCGTTGATGACGAAGGTGCCCTTGTCGGTCATGCGGGGGAAGTCCCCCATGAAGACCGTCTGCTCCTTGATCTCACCGGTGTTCTGGTTCTTGAAGGCGGCCCTCACGAAGATGGGGGCAGAGAAGGTCATGTCCTTCTCCTTGCACTCCTCGACCGTGAACTTCGGCGGCGGGCACAGGTCCTCGTCCGTCGGGTCGAACTCCAGCTCCAGGGAGAGGGTCTCGCTGAAGTCGGTGATGGGGCTGAGGTCCCGGAACGTGTCGGCGATGCCTTCAGCGCTGAACCACTCGAACGACTTCCGCTGGATGTCGATGAGATGGGGCAGCGGGAGGACTTCCTCCAGATTGCCGAACGAATACCGGTCCCGGACGAGGGGGCGAGCAGACACCTAGAACTCCTGGCCAGGAAGATGGGACGTGGGGGTCACCGGGGACACGTCACGGGTCGTCACGAAAACGCGACGAACAAGGGGCGCGACCACGGCAACGGCCGATCCTAACGGCCGCGCGCAGGCCAGCACAACCCCTACGGGCAGCATGAACCAGCCCCGAGGGGCCGTTCCAACGCGCACGGTACGGGTTGGACGCGCACCGGTCAAGGACCCGTCCCGATCGTCACCCGATCGGAATCCTCGTCCATCCACCGGAAAACGACCGAACCCCGGGGCCCGCCCTCTCGGACGGGACCCCGGGGTCAGGTACGGACAGCTCGAACTACTTGAGGTCGATGCTGGCGCCGGCGGCCTCGAGGGCCTCCTTGGCCTTCTCGGCGTCCTCCTTGGAGGCGCCCTCCAGCACGTTGGCCGGCGCACCGTCGACCAGGTCCTTGGCGTCCTTGAGGCCGAGGTTCGTGAGCGCACGCACCTCCTTGATGACCTGGATCTTCTTGTCGCCGGCACCGGTCAGGACGACGTCGAAGGAGTCCTTCTCCTCCTCGGCGTCATCGGCATCGCCACCGGCCGGGGCCGCAGCGGCCACGGCCACGGGGGCCGCGGCGGTCACGCCGAACTTCTCCTCGAAGTCCGACAGCAGCTCGCTGAGCTCCAGCACGGTCATCCCGGCGATCGCGTCCAGGATCTCTTCCTTCGTCGCCATGATCACTCCTCTTCTTCGTTGTCGTCTTGGCTGACAGGTGCACCGACGGTGTCGGTGCCTTCGTCCGCAGCCGTCTCCTCCGTGGAGGAGTCGGCGGCATCGGTTTCCTCGGCGGCGGGTGCCGCATCGGTCTCGTCCGCAGTGGGAGCGCCGGGGGCGCCCCCCTGCTCGATCAGGGCCTGCAGGGCGTAGGCCAGGTTCTGCGGCAGGGCGTTGAGCAGGGCCGCGAACTGCTGCATCGGCGCAGCCATGGCGCCAGCCAGCTGGGCCAGCAGCACCTCACGCGGGGCGATCTCGGCCAGCGCCGAGATCTCCTCGGCGGTCAGGCGCTTCTCGTCCAGCAGGCCACCCTTGATGACCAACGCCTCGTGTGACTTGGCGAACTCCTTGAGCGCCTTGGCCACACCGACCGGGTCGCCGGCTGAACCGTCGGCCTGCTCGCCGACGAAGGCGATGGCCGTCGGGCCGGTCAACAGGTCCTCGATCTCGAGGCCCAGCTCGTCGACGGCGAAGCGCACCAGGGTGTTCTTGTACACCTTGTACTCGCCGCCGGACTCACGCAGGGCACGACGCAACTCGGCCATGGCCGGGACGTCGAGGCCCCGGTACTCGGTCAGGACCGCGGCATCGCTGGCCGAGAACTTCTCTCGGACCTCATCGACCACCGCGACCTTCTCGGCTCGGGCTTCTCCCACGCTCACACCTCCTCGTCTGTTCTCTCCGGTCGGGCCGGCGATGCCGTACCCACCCGGTCTGCTGATGTCTCTCACCACCGACCCGGAGGTCGGCCGCACACCGCAGACCCGGCACCGGGCGAACCCGGTTCCGGTCAGGAGGACTCCCCTGCTCGGGCGGTCGTTCGGCGTCCTGATGGAACCGGCCGACTCGTTCTGCGCCTTGACGCAACCCGGAGGTCTTCGGTGAGCGTGTCGATTGTGTCGGCAAGGGTACCGGCGGCTGCCGATCACCCCACCGGGGTGGATCCCCTAGTCGGTGACCCGCTGCGGATCGATCCGGATCCCGGGGCCCATGGTCGACGAGACCGACACCTTCTTGAGGAACCGGCCCTTGGCCGACGACGGCTTCAGCCGCTCGAGCTCCTCGATGGCCGCCGAGAGGTTGGCGGCCAACGCGGCAGCGTCGAAACTGGCCTTGCCGATGGGCAGGTGCACGTTGCCGTACCGGTCGGTCCGGAACTCCACCTTGCCGCCCTTGAACTCACCCACCGCCTTGGCCACGTCGTCGGTGACCGTGCCGGACTTGGGGTTCGGCATGAGGCCGCGGGGGCCCAGGGCCCGACCCAGCTTGCCGACGGTGGGCATCATGTCCGGCGTGGCGATGGCCACGTCGAAGTCCAGCATGCCGCCCTCCACCTCGGTGGCCAGATCGTCGCCACCCACGTGGTCGGCGCCCGCCTCACGGGCCGCGTTGGCAGCCTCGCCCTGGGCGAACACGGCGACCCGGACGTCCTTGCCGGTGCCCGACGGGAGGGCGACGGTGCCGCGCACCATCTCCTCGGACTTGCGCGGGTCGACGCCGAGGCGGACCAGCAGGTCGATGCCCTCGTCGAACTTCGCAGCGGCCAGCGAGGCGGCCAGATCGAGGGCCTCGCTTCCCGAGTACATCTGATCGCGGTCGTATCGGGACGATGCGTCCTCGTACCGCTTGCCCTTGCTACCCATGTCGCCTTCTCCCTGTTCCGGCTCCCTCGGTCGGGTCGGTGTCTCCGGCGGGGCGAGGTCCTCCCCGGCTGACGGAACCGCTGGTGCGGCGACCCTCGATCTCGGTTGTGGTGCGGTCGACGGACCGCGTGGTCCCGGGCGGTCGGCCCGGAGCCGTCAGGTCAGCTGACGGCGATGCCCATGCTGCGGGCGGTGCCGGCGACCTGGAGCTTGGCGCCCTCGATGTCGTTGGCGTTGAGGTCGGGCAGCTTGGACTCGGCGATCTCGGTCACCTGGGCCCAGGTGATCGAACCAGCCTCTTCGCGGCCCGGGTTCTGCGAGGCCTTGTCCAGGCCGGCGGCCTGGCGGATCAGGAACGAGGTGGGCGGCGTCTTGGTGACGAAGGTGAATGACCGGTCCTCGTAGATCGAGATCTCGACCGGGATGATCTGGCCGCGCTTGTCCTCGGTCTTGGCGTTGTACTCCTTGCAGAAGTCCATGATCGCCACGCCGTGGGGGCCCAGCGCGGTACCCACGGGCGGGGCCGGCGACGCCTGGCCGGCCGGAATCTGGATCTTGACGACCGCTGCGATCTTCTTCTTCGCCATGTCTCGGAATCTCTGTTCGTGATCGGGATGTCGGTGTACTCGCCGGAACGGGCGCCCGGAGGCCTCCGGTTCCGGTCATCGGCCGTCGGGGCCGATCGGGGGAACGGTCAAGTCTGGTGTCCTGCCGGTCGATCGGCAACCTGTGGCCCCACGGGTATCACGTGTTGGGGGTCACGCAGCCGCCGGCCACCCGGCCGGGTGGGGTCAGAGTTGGGCCACCTGGGCGAACTCCAACTCGACCGGAGTCTCCCGGCCGAAGATGTTGACCAGCACCTTGACCTTCAGCTGGTCCTCGTTGATCTCCTGGATGGCTCCGGAGAAGTCGGCGAACGGGCCCTCCTTGACGCGGACGGTCTCGCCCACGCCGAAGCCGAACCGGGCCTTGGAGCGCTTGGGCACCACGGCCTCGGACTCGTCGGCCACCGGCAGGAAGGTCTCGACCTCCTTGCGGCTGAGGCGTGACGGCTTGCCGCCCGCCCCCACGAAGTTCACGATGCCCGGCGTGTCGCGGATGACCGCCCACGCCTCGTCATCGAGGTAGCAACGCACCAGCAGGTAGCCGGGGAACACCTTCTTGGAGACGGTGACCTTCTTGCCGTTGCGGAACTCGTCCACGTCCTCCATCGGGATCTCGACCTCGAGGATCCGGTCCTCCAGGTGCATCGAGGCCGTCCGGGCCTTGAGGTTCTGGCGGACCTTCTTCTCGTAGCCCGACTGGGTGTGGACCACGTACCAGTTGCCACGCCGGTCGTAGGCGCTCTCCTTGACGGGCGCCGGCTCCTCGTCGTGGGCCCACTCCGAACCGCCCTCCAGCCCGCCCTCCAACAGGGCGTCCTCGTCGACCACCTCGGCGACGGGCTCCTCGGCGACGGGCTCCTCGGCGACGGGCTCCTCGGCAGG
>CAYWBE010000124.1:0-5652 GCA_964456295.1 uncultured Candidatus Nemicrothrix sp. | reverse complement strand
GCCCGGAGGCGACCACGATCCTGTCGTCGGCACGACCGTCGGTACCGAAAACAAAAGGCGTGGGCAGAGCCCACGCCTCGTCGGAAACCGGCGATGCACGCGTCGGAGATCATACCGGCGAGGTGCCCCGACGCCTAGGGGTCCACCGGCCGGTGCGGCCGTCAGCCGGTGTGTCGACGAATCAGCTCGATCCTGGTGCCGGCATCGTTGGCGTCGTCGCCCTGCTCGGCCAGAAGGCGATCACGGTCCTTTTCGGCCTCACGCCTGGCCTTCTCGGTGTCCACGCGGGCCAGGGCCGCATCGGCCCCCTCGGCGTGGATGAACTCCGCCCACTCGACGAGGGCATCGACCATCTCGTCCTCGCGCACCACCGCGGCGTTGCGTCCCTTGATGAAGAGATGGCCCCGACGGTTGCCCGCGGCGATCCCCAGGTCGGCGTCGCGGGCCTCCCCGGGTCCGTTGACCACGCAACCCATGACGGCGACCTGCAACGGGATCTCCCGGTCGGCGAACGCCGCCATGGCGTCGGCGGCCACGGCCACCACGTCGATCTCCGCCCGACCACAACTGGGACAGGCGATCAGGTCGACGTTGCGACGCTCCCGCAGGCCCATGGCCTCCAGCAGCGCCCGACCGGCCCGGGCCTCCTCGACGGGATCCGCGGTGAGCGAGTACCGGATGGTGTCGCCGATGCCCTGGGCCAGCAGGGCACCGATCCCGGCCGACGACTTGATGAGCCCGGCCGGCGGCGGACCCGCCTCGGTGACCCCCAGGTGCAACGGGAAGTCGGTGACCTCGGCCAACTGGCGGTAGGCCTCGACCATCAGCGGGACGCTGGAGGCCTTGACCGAGATCTTGATGAGGTCGAAGTCGACGGCGGCGAAGTGGGCGATCTCGTCGAGGGCCGACTCGACCATGGCCTCGGGGGTCACCCGGCCGCCGTACTTGGCGTAGAGGTCGGGGTGGAGGGACCCGCCGTTGACGCCGATGCGGATGGGGACGCCCCGGTCACGGGCCTCGGCGGCCACCGTCCGGATGTGTTCGGGGCGACGGATGTTGCCCGGGTTGAGGCGAAGGCAGTGGACGCCGGCCTCCAGGGCCGCCAGGGCCATCCGGTACTGGTGGTGGATGTCGGCGACGATGGGAACGGGCGAGCGGGGCACGATCCGGGCCAGCCCCTCGGCGGCCTCCGGCTCGTTGCAGGTGCAGCGGACGATGTCTGCTCCGGCCATGGCCAGGTCGTAGACCTGCTGGAGGGTGGCCTCGTGGTCGGCGGTACGGGTCACCGTCATGGACTGGACGGTGATGGGAGCGCCTCCGCCCACCGGCACGTCGCCCACCATCAGTCGTCGGGTCGCCCGACGCTCGATGCCTGCCTCCACCTCCATGCCCCGAGGCTACCGGCGGGCCCATTGCCGGGACCCGGCGGGCCCGTCCCCGCCCCGCAGCCGATGGCCGCCGGTTCAGCCGAGGTCAGGCAGGTCGACGATGTCGCGGTACAGGGCGACCAACCCCACGAGGACCAGCAGCGACACCACCGCCCACGTCACCGGGACCAGCTTGGCAGCGTCCGCCCGGTGACGCCTCCCGCCGAACGACCGGAGGCGTTCGTAGGTGGCGATGGCCACGTGGCCACCGTCAAGGGGCAGCAGCGGCACCAGGTTGAATACTCCGATGAAGACGTTCACCAGAACGAGGAACCACAGGTAGGTGGCCCAACCGTCGGCCAGCATGGCGCCCCCCAACCGGGCCGCCCCGTAGATGGACAGCAGGCGTTCGTCATCAGCGTCGTCCGGGGCGACCACGCCGCCGCCGGAACCACCGGAGGGGACGCCGGTCACGCCACGGTCGCCTGCCCCGATCGTCGACCCGTCGTCGGAACCGCTCCCGGATCCGTTCTCGGGAAGGGCGCCGGTGAAGAACCTCGTCAACCCATCGGGGCTGAAGAACGAGGTCAGGCCGTCGATCGACAGCACCGTCAGGTCACCGAACCGCTCGACGGCCTGACCGGCGGCGGCCACCGGACCCACCGTGACCAGAGGCCGATCCCGTCCCACGCCGAAGAACCCGTGGACCACCCCGTCGGCCCCGAGGCGTTCGCCGATGAGGGCCGGGACCACGCTCCGGGAACCGTCGCGTTCCACGACCACCTCGACGACCTCCCCCGGTGCGGACCGGACGACGGCCCCGAAGTCCGAGAAGTCGTGGACCTCCACCCCGTCCACCGACAGGATCCGGTCGCCGGACCGCACGTCAATGGCCGCTGCGGTGGTACCCGGCACCACCTCGCCGACCATCCACCGGTCGGGATCCGGCGTACCGACCAGGCCGTACAACACGAAGAGCAGCAGCAACGCCACGCCGAAGTGGGTGGCCGATCCGGCCAGCGCCACGGCCAGGCGACGTGGATAGGACTGGGCCCGGTAGGTGCGGTGCTCCAGGGAGGGGTCCACCTCGTCGAGGCTGGTCATCCCGGTGATCCGGACGTAGGCGCCAGCCGGGATCGCCTTCAGCCCGTAGGTGCACTCGCCCCGTCGCACCGACCAGAGCCGGGGCCCGAACCCGACGAAGAACTCGGTGACCTGCATCCCCGACCACCGGGCCACCAGGAAGTGCCCCATCTCATGGAGGACCAGCATGACCACGAACGACATCACCACGACCAGCCCCGACCAACCACCGATCATGGCGAAGGAGACCACGGCCCCCACCAACAGGGCCAGACGGATCCGGTGGTCGCCGGACTCGACCAGGTGCACCGGGTTCAGCTCCGGGCGGCGACGAGGGCCTCAGCGGCCTCCCGGGCCCGGCGGTCCACGTCGAGCACCGCATCCACGTCGGTCGCCTCGTCCCCCGGCCACGCATCCAGCGCATCAGCCAGGAGTTCGGTGATGCCCACCCACGTGAGCGCCCCGTCCAGGAAGGCGGCCACCGCGACCTCGTTGGCGGCGTTCAGCCAGGCGGGGGCCGTCCGGCCGGCCCGACCGGCGGCGAAGGCCAGGTCCAGGCACCCGAAGGCGTCCCGGTCCGGAGCCTCGAAGTCCAGACGACTCAGCTCGGTCCAGTCGATCGCCCCGTAGGGCACGTCGAGGCGGTCCGGCCACGCCAGCGCGTAGCCCATGCACAGGCGCATGTCCGGGTTGGAGAGCTGGGCGATGGTCGCCCCGTCGCTGAACGTCACCATCGAATGGACGATCGACTGGGGGTGGACCACCACGTCGATGCGGTCGTAGTCGACGCCGAACAGCTCGTGGGCCTCGATCACCTCGAGGCCCTTGTTCATCAGCGTCGAGGAGTCCACGGTGATCTTCGGCCCCATGGACCAGGTCGGGTGGTCCAGCGCCTCGGCCACGGTCACCGTCGCCAGGTCGGCCCGGGTCCGACCCCGGAACGGCCCGCCCGAGGCGGTCAGCACGATGCGCTCGACCCGCTCGTCGACGTCGTTGGCCCGCAGGCACTGGTGGATGGCACAGTGCTCGCTGTCCACCGGCAGCAGTTCCGCTCCCGGCGTGGCCCGGACCCGTTGGACCACCGGACCCGCGGCGATCAACGACTCCTTGTTGGCCAGGCCCAACCGCCGACCAGCGGCCAGCACGGCCAGGGTGACCGGCAGGCCGGCGAAGCCCACCACGCCGTTGATGGCCACATCGGCGGTGACGGCCGCCTCGGCCATGGCGTCGGGCCCGGCCAGCACCGTGGTGCCGGCGGGGACCCCGGCCTCGACCGCTGGGCCCAGTGACGGATCGGCGATGGCCACCACCGCCGGGGTGAAGGTCCGAGCCTGCTGGACCAGCAGGTCGACGGACCGTGCCGCACCCAGAGCCACCACGTCGAACTCGTCGGGGCGCGCCGCGACCACCTCGAGGGTCTGGGTGCCGATCGAACCCGTCGAGCCGAGCACGGCCACCGAGGTCGGAGGCATGGATGAGGCCCGGGTCAGCCGGTGAACAGGTCCAACAACCGGGCCGTGTAGTACGTGGCCGGCAGGACGAACAGCAGGGCATCGAAGCGGTCCATGAGCCCACCGTGGCCGGGGAGGATGGTGCCCATGTCCTTGAGGCCGAGGTCCCGCTTGATCATCGACTCGCACAGGTCGCCGAGGGGCGCCGCCAGGGCCACGACCACGCCGAGCACGAAGGCCGATCCGAGGGTGCCGGGGTCCTGGCCGAAGGGGGTGATCCGTCCCACCACCAGCACGGCGATGGCGAAGCTCACGGCCATGCCACCGATCAGCCCCTCGGTGGTCTTGTTCGGGCTCACCGCCGACAGGGGGCTGCGGCCGAACATCCGGCCGACGACCAGGCCGCCGGTGTCGTATCCGACGGTGCACAGCACCGCGGCCAGCAGCATCCCGGTGCCGTTCGGGTCGGTCAACATCAACCCGGCGAAGGAACCCAGCAGGCCGACGTACAGGACGCCGAACAGCGTGACCGACACGTTCAGCAGCGGAGCCTGCCGGTCGACCCCCGTCAGGTACCAGAAGAGGCTGAACAGCACGGTGAGGCCGAGCACCAGGGGTACGGCGGCCTCGAACCTCCAGTAGGCAGCCAGGTTGAGTGCACCCACGGCCACCACGCCGAGCAGGGCGGCCGGCTGGTAGCCGGCCCGCCTCAGGGCCAGGAAGAACTCGGCGGCGGCCAGCACCAGCAGGATCGTGACCAGGGCGACCGCCGCGTCGGTCCCGATCCGGAAGGCGGCCAGGGCCAGGGCGCCGAGACCGACCCCGGTCACCACGGCCATGGTCATGTCCCGACCTCCGGGCGTCGGCACGGAGGGCCCGCGATCGGGTCCCGGCGCGACGGGTGGTGGATCGGCGGATACCGGATCGGCAGGGACCGGGGTTCCCGTGGGCTCCTCGGCGGCAGGTGCCCCGAGGTCGGGCAGCGGCTCGTCGGGCGGCAACAGCGGTGGGTCGAACTCGGCGGTCGACGAGGTCACCAACGGGCCGTCATCAAAGAACACGGCCGCCGCGTCGAGGTCGTCACCGACCGGCTGCTGGGACTCGTGGTCGTCGGGGACGTCATCGGACCATCGGGGGCCATCGTCCAGACCACCCCACGGATCGTCGCCGGCGGAGGGCCCTCCCGTTGCGTCGGCAGCCGGTGGCGTCGACCAGTGCGGGAGTTCGTCGCCCGACGATTCCCCGCCGAACACCGACCGTCCCGGTTCGACGTCGTCGTCGGGCGCATCCAGACCCAGGATCCGGATCTCGTCGAAACCCCCGTCTCCAGGGTCACCCTGCTCTGTGTTCACCCTCGTCCTCCGGTCTCGTCGATCGTCATGTGGCCCATCAGCGGCGCCGCCCCTCGGCAGATCACACCTCGAGCAGTTCGTCTTCCTTGGCCTGACGGGCTGTGTCGATCTCGGCCTCGAAATCGTGGATCATGTCGTCGATGCGCTTCCCGGCCCACTTCAGGTCGTCCTCGGACACCGACCCCTCGAGGTCGTCGAGGTCCTTGCGGGCACCCCGCCGGAGGCCCCGCATCCTGTTCTTGCCTTCCTCAGCCATGCCGTTCACCATGCGTACCAGATCGCGGCGGCGCTCCTCGGTCAGCTCCGGGAACGAGAGCCGGACGCTACGTCCGTCATTGCCGGGCGTCAGGCCCAGATCGGCCTGGACGATGGCCTTCTCGATGGCCGGGACGTTGGCCG
>CAYWBE010000123.1:0-5673 GCA_964456295.1 uncultured Candidatus Nemicrothrix sp. | reverse complement strand
ATGGTCAACATGTACCACGACACCATGCCCAAGTCCCCGGACGCCATCGTCTGGCCGAATGCCCCCATGCAGCCCGAGTGGACCGAGGAGATGCTGGACATGGCCATCGACGGTGGCTACATGCTGTGCGGCAACCCCGAGGAGGTCTGCGAGCAGCTGAACCGCTACAAGGAGGTGGGTTGTGACCAGGTCGTGTTCGGCCTCCCCACCGAGGGCCTGACCCACGACCAGACCCTCGAGATGATCGAGCTGTTCGGCGACCAGGTCATCCCCGAACACGACGGCGACCGGGTCCACTCCACGGACCGCTACCGGGCCACCGCCCAGCGCCGGTTCCCCGACTTCCAGTACCCGGTGCCCGAGGGCATCGACGTGTCGGTCATCCCGACCACCGCCCTGCTCCCCCTGGACTGACCCCACCCCAACCCCGATCCGCCGAACCGGTCACGCCATGGCCCGCGACGGAACCGAGACCCGGACCCGACTCCTCGTGGAGGCCGAACGGCTCTTCGCCGAGGTCGGGATCTGGCAGGCGGCCACCGGAGACATCGTCCGGGCAGCCGGGCAACGCAACGCCTCGGCGCTGACCTACCACTTCGGCTCCCGGCAGGGGGTGCTGGACGCCATCCTCGCCGAACACGGCAACCCGATCGACCACCGACGGGGCGAACTCCTCGGAGAGGTCGCCCCTGACGCCCCGGCGGTGCGGGACCTGGTGTCAGCACTGGTGCGCCCCATGACGGCCGTCCTCGACGACCCTCGGGGACGTCGCTACGTGAGGATCATCGCCCAACTCTCGGACCGCTTCCCGGCATGGCGTGACGTCCCGACCGGCGTCGACCAGACCCACCTGGCCCGGACCCTCGGCCTGTTGGAGGGCGTGGCCGTCGGCTACCGGCCGGTCGACCGGGAGGCCCGCCTGGTGGCCATGATCCAGCTCATGACGGTGTCACTGGCCGCCCGGGCCGGCGAGATCGAACACGGTCCACCCGGCCTCGATGCAGCGGCCTACGAACGGCACCTCGTCGACGTGCTGACCGGTGTGCTCACCGCCTGACCCACCCCGGTACCGTCGCCCGCCATGCACGTCATCCTCGTCCGCCATGGGCGTCCCGAATCCGTCGTGGACTCACCGACCATCGCCGACCCCGGCCTCGACGACATCGGTCGGTGGCAGGCGGAACGCCTCACCTCGTGGCTGGCCTGTGAGCCCATCGACGCCGTGGTCACCAGCCCCAAGGCCCGGGCCATCCAGACGGCGGCCGGGACGTGCGCCCACCACAGCCTGACGCCCCGGGTCGTCGACGGCCTCGACGAGATCGACCGGGGTGCCCGCACCTACCTCCCCACCGAGCTCCTCCCCACCGAGGGCGGGGCCTACTGGGACCTCATCTGCGAGAAGCGGTACGACGAGATCGGCTGGGACACGCCGGAGGCGTTCCGGGACCGGGTGGTGGCCGCATGGGACGACCTGTGCCGCAACCCGCCGGGCGAACGGGTCCTGGTGGCCTGCCACGGCGGCACCATCCGGGTCATCCTGGCCCACGTGGTCGGCAACGCCGGGGCCGGCTTCCGCATCGACTACACCTCGGTCAGCCGCGTCGAGGTAACGCCCCCCGGCGGCGACTCCCCCGGGGCCGACGGCCCGGCCGATCCCTTCTGCACGGTGGCCAGCAGCAACGAGACGGCCCACTTCGACGCCGAGCGGACCGCCGTGGTCGGCGCATTCCGGGGGAACGACCGCCCCGGTGCCCCGCCGACCAACCGGCCCCCACTGACCGCGCCCGCCACGCCCGCCACCGCCTGAGCAACCTCCGGTCGGGCCACCCGGTGGGCTACCCGTCCGGTCAGCGGGGTTCCAGCAGCTCCGGGCCCAGTTCGTCCACCGTGGAGGCGCCGACCAGCGCCATGGTCTGCTCGGTCCCGGCACGCAGCAGGTCCAGCACGTGGTCCACGCCCCGCTCGCCCGCCGCGCCCAGGGCGTAGAGGAAGAGCCGGCCGCCCATCGCCGCGTCCGCACCGGCGGCCACCGCCTTGACGATGTCGGAGCCACGGCGGACGCCGCCGTCGCAGATCACCTCGGTCCGGCCCCGTCCACCAGCACTGGCCACCGCCTCGGCCACCGCCGGCACCAGGTCGAACGGCGCCGGCGCCGAGTCGAGCTGCCGCCCGCCGTGGTTGGACAGGATGATCCCCTCCACCCCGTGCTCGACGGCCAGCACCGCGTCGGCCACCGTCTGGATGCCCTTGACGAGAATCGGCCCGTCCCAGACGGTTCGCAGCCAGGCCACGTCGTCCCACGACAGGCCGTGGTCGAACTGCTCGTTCGTGTATCCGGCCAGGTCGACGGCCGTCGACCCGTCCCGACCGGTCAGGCCCTCGGCGCTGGAGAACCGGATCGGCTCGGACCGCAGCAGGCGCCACGTCCAACCCGGGTGGCGCATCCCATCCAGGAACGTGCCCGGTCCGATCTCGGGGGGAAGGGTGAACCCCCGCCGGACGTCCCGTTCCCGGCGACCCAGCACCGGGGTGTCCACGGTCAGGCAGATGGCCTCGAAGCCCGAGGCGGCAGCCCGCTCCAGGAGGCCCCGGACCAGGTTCCGATCCCGCCAGGCGTACACCTGGAACCACAGGCGGGCACCGGAACCGGCCACCGCCGCGCACTCCTCGATGGACCGGGTCCCCATCGTCGACAGGGTGAACGGGATGCCTGCCCGGCCGGCCGCCCGCACCACGGCCAGCTCACCGGCCGGGTCGGCGATCCGAGTGAAGCCGGTGGGGGCCAGCACCAGCGGGAAGGCCAACGGACGACCGAGCAGTGTGGTCGAGGTGTCCATCGCTCCCAGGCCCCGCAGCACCCGCGGTCGGAACGTCGCCTCGCGGAAGGCCCGGACGTTGCGGTCCAGCGCCATCTCGTCCTCGGCTCCCCCGTCGATGTAGTCGAACACCCCACCCGGGAGGCGCCGGCGGGCCATGTCGCGGAGGTCGTCGACGTTGGCCGCCGCCCGTAGGCGGCGTGTCACCCGATCAAACTCGGGCCGACGGACGCGCACCACGGCCCGCAACGTCCGGATCATGCCCATGGATCCATCACCTCGGAAGCGGCAACCTCGACGGAGGGCGTCAGGCGCCCAGCTCGTCGGCCTTCTTCTTCTCGTAGATCTCCCGACACGTGGGACAGACCTGGTAGCGGTCGGGGTCACGGCCCGGCACCCAGACCTTGCCGCACAGGGCGACCACCGGCTTGCCGGTCACCGCCGACTTGAGGATGTCGGACTTCCGGGCGTAGTGGGAGAACCGGTCATGGTCGCCCTCGTCGAGGAGTGGGTCGTCCAGCCGTGGATCGACCGGGGTGACCGTCTCGAGGTCGGACATGGACGCCTGGACCGACACCGGATCGCCGGTCAGCCCAGCGAGCCGTCGAGGCCCGAGATCTTGTCCACCCGTCCGACGTGTCGCCCGCCCTCGAACTCGGCGTCCAGCCAGGCCCGGAGGGCCTCGGACGCCACCTCGGGTCCGGTCAGTCGCTCGCCGAGGCACAAGACGTTGGCATCGTTGTGCTGGCGGGTGAGTCGGGCCGACGTGGCGTCGTGCACGGTGGCCGCCCGCACGCCCGGGACCTTGTTGGCCGCCATGGCGATGCCGATGCCCGACCCGCAGACGCACAGGCCCAGGTCAGCGTCACCGCCCGCCACCGCCCGACCGACCGCCGCCCCGAAGTCCGGGTAGTCGACCCGGTCGGTGGAGTGGGCCCCCAGGTCCACCACCTCATGGCCCAGGTCGCGCAGTTCGCCGGCCAACTGCTCCTTGAGCACGTACCCGGCATGGTCGGAACCGACGGCGATGGTGGCCATGGGGCGAGGCTAGCGGTCGCCCCCCGGGTCGGCCGATGCCGGTTCCACCCGGATACCCGCCGACTCCAGGTCTGCCGCAGTGACCGATCCGGCACGCAGGACGACCGCCGGGTCGACGGTCAGGTCGACCACGGTGGATGGCAACCCGGCACAGGATCCGCCGTCCAGCACCAGCAGGTCGTCGTCGGGGCCGGTGCGCAACGAGGCGGCGGCGGCCGCCGCATCGACCGGCGTTGAGTCACCGGTCCGGTTGGCCGAGGTGGTGGCGATCGGCCCCACCGTCGCGGCGATGGCCCGCACCAGGTCGTGGTCCGGACACCGCACCCCGAGCGTCGGCTCCACGGACCCCGCCACCGTCGGGAGCACCATGGTGAGCGGGCCCGGCCACCGGGCGGCGGCCAGGGTGGCCGCCCGGTCGTCGACCTCGACCAACGACCGGGCCTGGTCCAGATCGGCGACCAGCACGGCGACCCGGCGGTCGGCCGGTCGGCCCTTGCGGACGAACAGCTCTCCGACCGCCTCCGGGTCGGAGGCCAGCGCAGCCACGCCGTAGACCGTCTCGGTCGGCAGCACCACCACCCCACCCGACCGCAGACGCGCCACCGCGGCCTCCACGGCCCCCGTCGGGTCGACCGTCGCGTCGACCCTCATGACGGCCTGCCCACCAGTGATGGGCTCATGAACGACGGGCCACCAACGCCCGGTCGCGGTCGGCCAGGTCGCGATGGACCGACACGTCCACGTAGCCGGCGACCCGGGCCGCCTCGGCCATCGGGCCGGTCTGGTCGGGTGCCATCTCCAGCACCAGCGCGCCACCCGGGACCAGCCAGTCCCATGCGCCGTCGACCAGCAACCGCAGGTCGGCCATCCCCCGTTCAGCGGCGAACAGTGCACCACCGGGCTCCCAGTCGACGACCTCCGGGGGCAGGACGTCGTCCTCGGCCACGTACGGCGGGTTGGAGGCGATCACCCCGAACCGGCCCCGCAGGTCGTCGGGCAGGGCGTCGAACCACGAGCCCCCGACCACCGTCACCCGCTGGGCCGGGCGGCCCAGACCGACACAGTTGGCTCGGGCCACGGCCAGGGCGTCGGCCGAAGCATCGGTGCACCAGACCCTCGTTCCCACCCGCTCGGCGGCCACCGAGAGGCCGATGACCCCCGATCCGGTCCCCAGGTCAGCCACCAGCACCGGCTCGACCGACGGGTCATGCCCGGCAGCCAGCCGGTCGACCTCCCCGAGAGCCAGGCCGGCCACCACCTCGGTCTCCGGACGGGGAATGAGCACCCGGCGGTCCACCATCAGGTCCAGCCCGCGGAACGGCCAGTGGCCCAGGACGTACTGGAGTGGCTCACCGGCACAACGACGCTCCACCATGGCGTCGTGGTGGGCCATGCCCCGCACGGTGGCCAACGCCTCGAGATCCGCCGTCGAGGTGGCGCCCGATGCCTCGTCGACGATCCACCGGGCCTCGCGGGTCGCCGTCGGCTGGTCGAGACCGGACCCGGCGAGGCGGTCCCTGGTCTCAACCAACACCTCGTGCCACGAGATGGTGCCCTCCCCAGGCGCCCCGGGCGCCTCAGGCACCGGCCGACGATCCATCCCCGTGGCCGTCCTGGAGGCCGGCGGCCAACTGCCGGGTGCGCTCGTCAGCCAGTAGACCATCGGTCACGTCGTCCAGGTCGCCGGCCAGGATCCGGTCCAGCTTGTGGAGCGTGAGGCCGATGCGGTGGTCGGTGACCCGGTTCTCCTTGAAGTTGTAGGTCCGGATCTTCTCGGACCGACCACCTCCACCCACCTGGCCCCGTCGGGCCTCGGACG
>CAYWBE010000122.1:0-5676 GCA_964456295.1 uncultured Candidatus Nemicrothrix sp. | reverse complement strand
GGGGTGACCGTGGGTCGCTGAATGACCAGCATGGGAATGTCCTTCGCGTCGGGGGTCTTGGATACGGGGCGGCGCCTGGAGGCAGGTCGCCTACTTGGAGTAGAGCTCGACGATCAACTGCTCGCGGACCGGAATATCAATCTGCTCGCGGATCGGAAGTTCACGGACGGTGGCCCGGTGGCCGTCATCGTCGACGTCCATCCACGCCGGGGCCTGACGGTCCAGAACGTCGATATTCCATTGGACCACGACCATCTTGCGAGCCTTGTCACGCAAGGTAACAACATCGCCCTTGCGGCAGCGGTAGCTGGGGATGTCGACTCGGCTGCCGTTGACATCCACGTGCCCGTGGTTGACCAGTTGGCGGGCCTGCGGCCGGGTGGCGGCCATGCCGGCCCGGTACACGACGTTGTCGAGGCGTAGCTCCAGATACTGGAGCATGTTCTCGCCGGTCACGCCCTGGCGGCGGCTGGCCTCATCGTAGATCCGACGGAACTGCTTCTCGGTCAGGCCGTAGGACAGGCGGGCCTTCTGCTTCTCCTGGAGCTGCAGCAGGTACTCGGACGGGTTGCCCCGACGGCGGGTACGGCCGTGCTCACCGGGCGGGTAAGGGCGCTTGTCCAGCGCGACGATCTCGCCCTTCGTGCCGAAGATGTTGGTACCCAGACGTCGCGAGACGCGGGCGCGGGGGCCGGTGTAACGAGCCATTGGTCAGACCCTCCGTCGCTTGGGCGGCCGGCAGCCGTTGTGGGGAATCGGGGTGACATCCTTGATGCCCGTCACCTCGATGCCGGTGTTCTGGATGGTCCGGATGGCCGTCTCACGACCGGAACCCGGACCTCGCACCACCACGTCGACCTTGCGGACGCCGTGCTCCATGGCCCGACGGGCGCACTCCTCGGCGGCCATCTGGGCGGCGAACGGCGTCGACTTGCGGGAGCCCTTGAAGCCGACGTTGCCGGCCGAGGCCCACGCCAGGGTGTTCCCGCCCTGGTCGGTGATGGTGATGATCGTGTTGTTGAAGGAGCTCTTGATGTGCGCCACGCCGTGGGGGACGTTCTTGCGCTCCTTCCTACGGGGGCGTCGGCCCCCTGCGCTCGGCTTCGCCATTACTTCGTGACCTGCTTCTTGTTCGCCACCGTCTTACGGGGCCCCTTGCGGGTGCGGGCGTTGGTGTGGGTGCGCTGCCCGCGGACCGGAAGACCACGGCGATGGCGCAGGCCCTGGTAGCAGCCGATGTCCATCTTGCGCTTGATGTTCTGGGACACCTCACGCCGGAGGTCGCCCTCCACCTTGAACTGCTGGTCGACGAACGCACGGATGGCCGTGACCTCGTCGTCGGCGAGGTCGCGGACCCGGGTGGCGGGGTCGACGCCCGTGGCCTCGCAGATGTTCAGCGCGGAGGTGCGGCCGATGCCGTGGATGTAGGTCAACGCGATCTGCACCCGCTTCTCGCGGGGGACGTCGACGCCGGAGATACGTGCCATTGGATTCTCTCCCTAACCCTGACGCTGCTTGTGACGGGGGTTGCTGCAGATGACCTGCACGCGACCGTGACGCCGGATCACCCGGCACTTGTCACAGATTCGCTTGACGCTCGCTCGGACCTTCATGTTCGTTCTCTTCTGCTCTTCGTCGCCGCTACCGGTAGCGACTACTTGTAGCGGTAGGTGATCCGACCTCGTTGGAGGTCGTACGGGGTGAGCTCCACCTGGACCTTGTCGCCGGGGAGGATGCGGATGTAGTGCATTCGCATCTTCCCGGAGATGTGGGCCAGGACGTTGTGGCCGTTCTCCAACTCGACGCGGAACATGGCGTTGGGCAACGGTTCGAGAACCGTTCCCTCCATCACGATCGCATCTTCCTTGGGCTTCGACAGTGTGGTGCTCCTGGTTGGATTTCGGACTCGGTGAGCGGACGATCAGTGGACGGGACGTCCGCCGGACGCTGTTCCGGGGGCTGCTCCAGAGGGCGCACACCCGGCACAGGCCAGTGGACAACGCTATCGGCGGCCCTCCGGGGGGCCAACTCGCGACTCGGTGGTGTGACCCACGCTCAGGCGGTCGTCGATGACCGACGCAAGCCGGCCGAACACCGTCTCCTCGTCGGCCAGGCCGTCGACCACGTCCAGCAGGTCGCGCTCGGCGAACCAGGCCAGCAGGGGTGCGGTCTCGGACTCGTACAGGCCGAGGCGGCGACGGATGGCCTCCTCGGTGTCATCGGCGCGTCCACGGGCCACCATCCGGGCCGTGACCTCGTCGACCGGAACGTCCAGGTTGACCGCGGCGTCCAGCGGCGTGCCGGCCTCGGCCAGGAAGCCCTCCAGCGCCGTGGCCTGGTCGGGGGTCCGGGGGTAACCGTCCAGCAGGAAGCCGTGCTCGACCACGTCATCGGCGGCCAGTCGCTCGGCCACGATCCCGTTGATGAGGTCGTCGCCCACCAGGTCTCCGGCATCCATCAGGGCCGCGGCCTGCAACCCCAGCTCGGTCCCGGCAGCCACCGCGGCACGCAGCATGTCCCCGGTGGAGACGTGGATCGGTCCGTAGGCCTCGACCAGGCGTTCGGCCTGGGTGCCCTTGCCCGAGCCCTGCCGGCCGAGGATGACGAGTCGGACGGCGGCCATCTACTTGAGGAAGCCCTCGTAGTTGCGCATCGTGAGCTGCGAGTCGACCTGCTTCATGGTCTCCAGCGACACGCCGGCGGCGATCAGGATCGAGATGCCGATGAAGCCGAATCCGGCCGCACCGCCCGAACCCACCCCGGCGCTGGTGTCCAGGAACACGTTGATGAGGATGGACGGCACCAGGGCCACGCCGGCGATGAACAGGGCACCGGGCAGCGTGATGCGGGACAGGATCCTGGCCAGGTACCGCTCGGTCTGGTGGCCGGGACGGATGCCGGGCACGAAGCCACCCTGCTTGCGGATGGTGTCGGCCTGCTTCACCGGGTCGAAGGTGATGGCCGTGTAGAAGTAGGCGAAGCCCACGATCAGCAGCCCGGTCACCGTGAAGTAGAAGACGTTGTCGGGCTGGGCCAGGTTGTCGTCGATCCAGCTACGGAAGCCGTCCCACGGCAGGGCGGCGGCCACCAGCACGGGCAGGTAGAGCACCGACGAGGCGAAGATGATCGGGATCACACCCGACTGGTTGACCTTCAGCGGGATGTAGGTGTTCTGGCCGCCGTACATCCGGCGCCCCACGACCCGCTTGGCGAACTGCACGGGAATCCGGCGCTGGCCCTGCTCCACGAACACGATGGCTGCCACCATCAGCACCAGCGCGGCCAGCACGATCAACGCGGCGATGGCCCCGTTCTCGGCCTGGATCAACGAGCCCTGGGCCGGGAAGGTGCTCACGATGGAGATCATGATCAGCAACGACATCCCGTTGCCGATCCCCTTCTGGGTGATGAGCTCGCCCATCCACATGAGCAGCGCCGTACCGGCAGTCAGCGTCAGCACGACCACGCTGACCGTGCCGATGTGGAAGTCGGGCAGCAGGTTGGCACCCGACTGGCCGGAGATGGAGTTGCCCCGGTCGTTGAACAGGAAGGCGAAGCTCGTGGACTGGATGACGGCGATGCCCACCGTCAGGTAGCGGGTCCACTGGGTGATCTTTCGCTGGCCGACCGCACCCTGCTGCTGCCACTGCTCGATGCGGGGCACGACGACGCCGAGCACCTGCATGATGATCGACGCCGTGATGTAGGGCATGACGCCCAGGGCGAACACGGCGAAGCTGGTCAGCGACCCGCCGGAGAACAACTGCAGGAAGGCCAGCACGCCACCCTGGTCGGCACGGTCGCGCAGCAACTGCACCTGTTCCACGTCGATGCCCGGAGCGGGCATGAACGCGCCGATCCGGTAGAGCAGGATCATGAGGAGGGTGAAGACGATCCGCTTGCGCAGATCGGCCACCCGGAACATGTTCAGCATGCTGGACAGCACGTGGGCTCCTGTCGCCTGTCGGGTCGGGGGTTCTGGTCGGGTCCGGTCAGCGGTTCATCAGCGCGTTGCCGCTGGCCGCGGGACGCACTGCGAACGGCAGCGGGAGCTTCTCGACGGTGCCACCGGCGGCCGTGATGGCCGCCTCGGCCGACGCCGAGAAGGCGTGGGCCCGCACGGTCACCGCACGGGACAGCTCGCCGCGGCCCAGCACCTTGACCAGCGACTTCTTGCCGACCAGGCCATGGGCGTGCAGCGTCTCGGGCGTGACCTCGTCGAGGCCGCACTCCTGCACGGTGTCGAGGTTGACCGCCTGGTACTCCACGCGGAACGGGTTCTTGAAGCCCTTGAGCTTCGGAACCCGCTGGTGGAGCGGCATCTGGCCACCCTCGAACCCGACGCGCACGGTGTTGCGGGCCCGCTGACCCTTGTGTCCGCGGCCCGCGGTCTTGCCGCCCTTGCCGCCGATGCCGCGGGCCACGCGCTTGGCCCGCTTCTTGGAGCCGGGAGCCGGCTGCAGATCGTGGATCTTCATGTCACTCGGCCTCCCCGGCCTGTTCCTCCACCCGGACCAGGTGCGGCACCCGGGCGATCATCCCCCGGATCTCGCCACGGTCGGGCAGGGTGTTGCTACGTCCGATCCGGCCCAGGCCGAGCGCACGGAGCGTGCCCCGCTGCTTGGGCTTGGCGCCGATGGCGCTGCGGATCTGGGTGACGACCAACTGCGTCATGTCACTCACCGTCCCGGCCCGTACCGACGCCGACCCCGGCCTCGGTGCGGCGGTACGCCTCGAGCAGGGCGCCGGGCACGAACTCCTCGGCGTCCAGGCCACGAAGGCGGGCGATCTCGTCGGGCCGACGCAGGCCCTTGAGGCCGGCGATGGTGGCCCGGGCCACGTTGATGTGGTTGGACGACCCCTGCGACTTGCACAGCACGTCGTGGATGCCGGCCTCCTCGAGGATGGCGCGGGCCGCGCCACCGGCGATCACGCCGGTACCGGGAGCGGCCGGCTGCATCAGCACCCGGCCGGCACCCATGACCCCGAGGATGGGATGCACGATGGTCGAACCGGCCAGCGCCACGCTGAACAGGTTGCGCTTGGCCTCCTCGGTCCCCTTCTGGATGGCCAGCGGGACCTCCTTGGCCTTGCCGTAGCCCAGGCCGACCCGGCCGGCGCCGTCACCGATCACCACCAGGGCGGTGAACGAGAACCGGCGACCGCCCTTGACCACCTTGGCCACGCGGTTGATGTGGATGACCCGAGACTCCCGTAGGGAGGCGTCGTCGCTCATCCGCGGGTTGCTCTGCTGCCTGTCGTGCTGTGCCACTAGAACTCCAGTCCGGCTTCGCGGGCGGCATCGGCCAGCGCCGCCACCCTGCCGTGGTACTTGTATCCGCCGCGATCAAAGACCACCGATGCGACGCCGGCCTCGCGGGCACGCTCGGCGACCACACGTCCGACCTCGGTCGCCGCAGCCACCCCGGTCGTGCCGTCGGCCACGCCGGCCTGCACGGTCGACGCAGCGGCCATCGTGCGACCGGACTGGTCGTCGATGACCTGGGCGGAGATATGGCGGGCCGAACGGAACACCGCCAGACGGGGACGGGACTCCGAGCCCCGGACCGACTTGCGGACCCGACGGTGCCGACGCTGACGCGCCTTGGAACGATCCAGGCTGCTCACTTCGCCGCCTTTCCGGCCTTGCGGGCCACGTGCTCGCCGAGGTATCGC
>CAYWBE010000121.1:0-5711 GCA_964456295.1 uncultured Candidatus Nemicrothrix sp. | reverse complement strand
CGGGGACTCCCCCGGCGGCGCGGCCGTCGCCGCGTCCAGGGGGCGCCCGGGTGGGGGCACCCGGGCGCTCAGGCCCTCAATCGAGGAGCGGGAGGGCCAGGTTGGGGTCGGCGCCGACGTCCAGCGGACTGGGCCCGTCGGACTGCAGGCGCCACCAACCCGCGGCGGCCACCATGGCCGCATTGTCGGTGCACATGGCCCGCGACGGCACGAAGGCCCGCACCCCGGCCTCGTCACACATCGAGGCGAACCGGGTGCGCAGCAGCGAGTTGGCGGCCACGCCGCCGCCCAGGCACGCCCCGACCGCACCGGTGGCCTCCACCGCCCACCGGGCCTTGGTGACCAGGGCGTCGACCACCGCGGCCTGGAACGAGGCGGCCACATCGGCGGTCGGCGCGTCGGGCTCGTTGCGCACGTGATTGACCACCGCGGTCTTGAGCCCGCTGAACGAGAAGGCGTACCGCCGGTCGTCGGCCAGAGTGTCGGGGTTCTCCTGGACCATGGACCGGGGGTAGGCGAAGGCCGTCGGGTCACCGTCGGCGGCCAGGGCGTCGATGGCCGGACCACCCGGGTAGCCCAGGCCCAGGTACCTGGCCACCTTGTCGTAGGCCTCGCCGGCCGCATCGTCCAGCGTGGAGCCCAGCAGCCGGTAGCGGCCGTGGCCCTCCATGAGGACCAGCATGGTGTGGCCACCGGAGACCAGCAGCACGACCAGCGGTAGGTCCAGGTCGGGTTCCTCCAGGAACGAGGCGTACAGGTGGGCCTCGAGGTGGTTGACCGACACGAACGGCACGCCCCACACCAACGACAGGGCCTTGGCGGCGCTCACCCCGACGAGCAGCGAACCCACGAGGCCCGGACCGGTGGTGGCGGCCACGGCGTCCACGCCGTCGGGTCCCGCGGCGTCGTCGATTCCGGCGGTGGCCAGCGCCTCGGCCAGCACCGGCACCAGCTCGCGCACGTGGGCCCGCCCGGCGATCTCCGGGACCACCCCGCCGAACTCGGCGTGCTGCTCGACCTGGCTGGACACCACCGACGAACGCACCACGGTGGCCCGCTCGACCACCGCGATGGCCGTCTCGTCACACGACGTCTCCACGCCCAGGATCGTGTTTCCCGACGACTCGCCCATCAGCTTCCAGCCTCCCCGACGGTCGCCCGGCCCACGGCAGCGACGAAGGCCGGGTCGTCCATGTCATGCACCCACAGCACCAGGGCATCGGTGGTCGACCCGTCCGGGTCGACGTAGTAGCCGGGACGCACCCCGGCCGGGGCGAACCCGAACCGCCGGTACAGGGCGATGGCCGCCTCGTTGTCGACCCGCACCTCCAGCGTCATGGCCGTGAGCCCCCGTTCCCGGGCGTCGCGGCACAGGGCGGCCAGCAGCGACGACCCGATGCCGTGGCGCTGGTGGGTCGGGTCGACGGCGATGGAGGTGACATGGCCCTCGTCGGCCACCACGACCAGCGCGGCGTGGCCCACCACCGACCTGTCAGACCCTTCGGCCACCAGCAGGGTGCGGCCCTCCGGGTCGGCCAACTGGCTGCGGAGGAACTCCTCGGACCACGGTGCCGGCTGGACCAGGGCGTCCAGGGTCCGTACGGCGTCGACGTCGGCGCCGGCCATCGGCCGGAGCGTCACCCGGAGAGCCGCCACGGTGCTCACGCCCCACCGGCCCGGGTCGACCAGTTGATCTGGGCGTCGGGCTGGCGCAGGTAGATCGGCTCGAGTTCCCACGGCTGCACGAACTCCTCGCGCATGGCCCGGGCGTGGGCCAGCTGCACGAGGGCCCGGGCGCTGGGGTTGGCCAGGCCCTGCTCGGCCATCTCGATGCCCCTCAGGCCGGCGAACACCTCAGCGTGGCGCAGCGCCCCGTCACCCAGCAGCAGGGCCGGCTCGTCGATGGCCTCCAGCTCGGCCGACAACTCGTCGGGGGTACACACGTTGGCGTCCCGGACCCGCTGGACGCCGCCGGGCACCTTGCGGAACAGGGCGGTGAACAGCTCGCCCCTCCGGGCGTCCAACGCCGGGACGATCACCTTGGTCGTCCACCGGGCCGGAAAGGCCATCAAATCGAGGCTGGGCACCGGGATCATGGGCACGCCGAGGGACTGGGCGAGGGCCACCGCGGTGGCGATCCCGACCCGCAGCCCGGTGAACAGGCCCGGACCCACGTCGACGGCGACGGCCCCCACCTCGGACAGCTCGATGCCGGCCTGGCGGCGCACGAAGTCGATCTGGGGCGCCAGGGCCTCGGCGTGGCGACGCCCCCGACCGGCGTGCGCCGAGGCCAGCACGCCCTCGTGGCCGCCCACCGCGCAGCCCACCTGGGCGCCGGCGCTCTCGATGCCCAGGATCAGCATGGTTCGCCGCCCCCGTCACCAGAATCCGGGTCGGACATGGCGGCCGGCGACTCGAGGGCCAGGAGGGCCACCTCGCGCTCGGACCAGTCGGTCCCCACGGTGCGGAGGTCGATGATGCGGTCGTCGGGGCCGGCACCCAAGGTGAGGCGCACCTCCAGGTAGCCGCCGGGCAGGGCGCCGGCGATGGCGTCCCCCCACTCGATCACGGTCACCGACCGGTCGTCGACCAGCTCGTGGAGGCCCAGGTCGCGCACCTCGTCGATGTGGGACAGCCGGTAGACGTCCAGGTGGTGGACGGTCAGGTCCGTCCCGGCATAGCGGTTGGCCAGCGTGAAGGTGGGCGAGGTGATGGGCACGGTGACCCCGAGGGCCCGGCCGAATCCCTGCGTGAACGCCGTCTTGCCGGCCCCCAGATCGCCGCACAGCACCAGCAGGTCGCCGGCCCGCACCAGGCCGGCCAGGGCGGCGGCCACCTGCTGGGTACCGGTGGCCGAGGTGGTGACCAGGCTCCGGATGCCCGGCTGCCCGTTGGACGGGTGGCCGATCATGCGGCCACCAGGTCCCGGACCCGACCCAGGTCGGACCGCAGGTCGTCGAGCACCCGGGCGCCACCGCGCAGGGCGGCCGCCGGGTGGAAGGTAGGCACCAGGTGACGGGGCGGGTCGCCGTAGCGGTAGTCCCGGCCCCGCAGCCTGGTGATGCCGGTGCCGGTGTCGAGCAGGAGGCGGGAGGCGAAGTTGCCCAGGGTGACGACGACGGTCGGGTCGACCAGCTCCATCTGGCGGGCCAGCCACGGACGGCAGGCCTCGACCTCGTCGGGACGGGGGTCGCGGTTGTCGGGCGGACGGCACTTCACCACGTTGGCCACGTAGACCTCGGCACGTTCCAGGCCCAGTTCCTCGGCCAGCAGGCGGTCCAGCAACTGGCCCGACCGGCCCACGAACGGCGTGCCGAGTTCGTCCTCGCGGGCCCCGGGAGCCTCGCCCACGATCATGACGTCGGCGTCGGGCGGCCCGCCACCGAACACGACCTGGGTGCGACCGCCGGCCAGCCCACAGGCCGTGCAGGAGGCGGCCTCCTCAGCCAGGGCGGCCAGGGCGTCCAGGTCCCGGTGGGTGGTCGTCACCCCGGCAGATTACCGAGCCGGTTGCCGGGAGACGGGTCCCTCAGCAGGCCCGAGCAGCAGGCCCAATCAGCAGGCCCGGACGACGGCGCGCTCGACGGCGGCCACCGTCAGGACCCGCAGGGCGTCCAGGTCCACGGTGCCGCCCCCGGCACCGGTGGCGGCAGCCACGAAGGCGTCACCGTCGGACCGCATGTGGGGCGGGAACACCGCACGGGCCAGGCCGTCGTGGGCCGACTGGGCCACCAGCAGGCACTCCCCCTTGGTCAGGGCCACGTCGGTGACCACCACCCCGATGGTGGTGTTGCCCCGTAGATCGAGCAGGTCCGAGGCACCTCCGGAAACGGGCCAGCCGCCGAACGTCCCGTCGGCCACCGACGTCGACGTGGCCGGATCACCCACGTCACCCGCCGCGTTCACGGCCACCACGACGGCCACCGTCATGCCTTCGTGGGTGGCCACGGCCACCCCGACCCCACCGGGCCGGGCCTGCTCACGGCCCCGCCACGTGCCGACGGTGGCGCCCGTCCCGGCCCCCACCGGGCCGGCGGGCACCGGGACCTCCGACGTCGGGGCCGCGGCCACCGCGGCAGCCCGGCCCTCGTCGGGACCCGGACGGACCGAGCCATCGCCCTCCCCCAGGTCGTACAACGACAGGCCGACCACGATGGGCACCGGACCGCCCCCGGTGGCGAACCCCACACCGGCATCGGCCAGGTGGTCCACCACCCCGTCGGCGGCGGCCAGGCCGAACGCCGAGCCGCCGGACAGCACCAGGGCATCGAGGCGGTCCACGGCGCGCTCGGGGGCCAGCAGGTCGAACTCGCGGGTGGCCGGGGCGCCACCCCTCACCTCGCCGGAGGCCACCGTGCCCTCCGGGAACAGCAGCACCGTGCAGCCGGTACGGGCCACCTCGTCGGTCCAGTGGCCGATCCGCAGGCCGACGATGGGGATCCTCACGGGAACCGACGCTAGACGCCGGCCAGCTCCCCGGGCTCCCCCGGACCCCCGGCCGCCAGTGCCTCGAGCCGGTCGTCGTAGTCGTCGACCACGGTGCGCCAGTCGAAGCGCCGGACGGCCCCGTCCAGCCCGGCCACCCGGGCCCGCCAGCCGGCGAGGTCGCCCAGCACGTCGCGCAGGCGGTCGGTCAGGCCACCGTCCGGATAGAGGCCGGCCGGGTACCCGCCCGACGGATCGCCGACGCCGAGCAGCCACGGGTAGCTCTGCCGGTCGGGCAGCACCGGCACGCACCCGGCGGCCAGTGCCTCGACCACGGCGATGCCGAAGAACTCGTGGTGGGCCGCCGAGACCACCACGTCGGAGCGGCCCAGCCACGCCACGTAGTCGGCCCGCTCGGCGAACCCCCAGGCCACCACCCGGTCGCCCAGGCGGTCGCGGGCCTCGGTGAACTCCCGGGGATCCACCCGGACGTTCTCGCCCAGCACGGCCACCCGGAAGGCCACACCCTCGTCGGCCAGGCGCCCCAGGGCCCGGAACACGGCCCCCGGGTCCTTGTCGTGGTCCCACCGCTGGTTCCACAGCACCAGCGGCGCATCTCCCCCGTCGGAGGGTTCGCCTCCGTTGCGGGGCGGTGACGCCACGTCGGCCAGGTCCACGCCGACGGGCACCACATGGCAGCGGGCCGCCACCCCGGGCAGGCGGTCGGCATGCGACCGGTCGGGCGATCGGTGCAGCAGGTCGGGCAGGGCGGCCAGCAGGGCATCGCGATGGAACCCCGAGTTGCACCACACCTCGTCGGCCACGGCCATGGACAGCCAGTCGACCAACGGGAACTCGTCGCCCGCCGGGCCCCGGGCGTTCGGGCTGGCCGGATAGAGCATCTGGCTCTCGTGCACGTAGCGGACCACCGCCGGGTCGCCCAGGAACCGGCGGGAGAACCCGAGGAAACGGGGCAGGTCCACGAGGCTGGACGCCAGCACCACGTCGGGCGGGCCGTGGTCGGCCACCGCGGCCCGGGCGCCGTCGGCCAGGGTCAGCGCCCCGCCCCGGAGCCGCCACCGCCAGGCAACCGCCTCATGGGAGACGACGACCACCTCGTGGCGGCTGTGACGGGCCAGTCCGTCGGCCCACGCACCGTGTGACCCGCCGTGGAACGGCTCGACCAGCAGGACCCGGGCCACCGGCGTCCTACGGGTAGCGGCGCGGCGGCCGGTGGCTGAGCGAGCAGAGGACCTCCCACGGGATGATCCCGATGGTGTCGGCCA
>CAYWBE010000120.1:0-5741 GCA_964456295.1 uncultured Candidatus Nemicrothrix sp. | reverse complement strand
GGAGCGACCCCCCATCGTCAGTTCTTCGGCCTGATGAGACGGCAGGGCAGGCGACACGCCTCAGGTTTCTTGCTGCTGTGAAATAGCCCCGGACAGCTACTTCCGACGTTGGGATCGACGTGGCCGATACATAGATAGATGGCGTTTCAATTCGGGCTCGTCCACGGGACGGACCCTATTGTCGCCGGATGAGTCGCTCCACGGACGGCGGACCGGACCGCCCCCGCTTCCCCACCGCCGGGCTCCCGGCCGACGCCGTGCTCGCCGAACTCGAAGCCCGGCGGGCCCACGACGTCCGCTGGGACGAAGGCCGGACCTTCGGCCTGGTCTTCGACGGCGGCGACGAGGTCCGGGCGGTGGCCGACCGGGCGGCCCGGATGTTCCTCCACGAGAATGCCCTCAACACGGCCGCCTTCCCGTCGCTGGCCTCCATCCAGTCCGAACTCTGTGCCTGGACGGCCGACCTGCTCCACGGCCCCGAAGGGGCGGCGGGCTTCGTGACCAGCGGAGGCACCGAGAGCATCCTGTGCGCCGTCGAAGCGGCCCGCGAGCGGGCCCGGACCGAACGCCGCCTGCACGACCCGGAACTGGTGCTGGCCGAGAGCGCCCACGCCGCCTTCCACAAGGCCGCCCACCTGTTCGGGCTACGTACCCGGATGGTCCCCGTGCTGCCCGACCGCACCCCGGACCTGGACGCCATGGCCGACGCCGTGTCCGACCGCACCGCCCTGGTGGTGGCTTCGGCCCCGCAATACCCGCAGGGGGTGGTCGACCCGGTGGCCGAGATCGCGGCGATGGCCGACGACGTGGGCGCCTCGTGCCACGTGGACGCCTGCATGGGCGGCTTCGTCCTGCCCTTCGCCACCCTGGAGGAACCAGACCGGTGGGGCGCCCCTGCGTGGGACCTCGACGTGGACGGCGTGACCAGCATCTCGGCCGACCTCCACAAGCTGGGCTACGCGCCCAAGGGGGCATCGGTGCTGCTGCACCGCTCCCGGGAGCTCCGCCACCACCAGACCTTCGATTTCGACGGTTGGCTGGGCGGCCGGTACGTGACCCCCAACCTGCAGGGCACCAGGTCGGGGCTCCCCATGGCCGCCGCGTGGGCCGTGGTCCGCCACCTCGGCGTGGACGGCTACCGGCGACTGGTCCGGACCACGCTGGAGGCCGCCGACCGGGTCCGGACCGGGGTACGGGCCATCGACGGACTCGAGGTGCCCGGCGACCCCCGCCACCACCTGCTCTCGATCACGTCGTCGGACCCGTCGCTCCCCGTGTTCGCCGTGGGCGACGCGATGGCCCGACGGGGCTGGCACCACGACAGGCAGGGGCCGCCGGACGGCCTCCACCTGACGGTCAGCAACGGCAACGCCCCGGTGGTCGACCGGTGGCTGTCCGACCTCTCCGGGTCGGTCGACGAGGTGCGGTCCGGTGGTGGAACGTCGTCGGGCGACGGAGGCTCCTACTCCACCCTGGAGTGAGTACCACGGGCGCAATCTGCCATGAGCAGGCTGCCCTTGCACGAGAGTGGCCTTGCGGCCGAAGACCGATCCCTGCTGCGGCACTCTTCGGTCACTTCATCCAGAGGACCTGAGGGGCTTGGCCCGACGACGGTCCGCCAACCGGCCCGCAAGGGCACGGTGGCAACGCCAAGTCGATGAGGAGGCGCAATAACGTCGACTCGTCAAGTCCTCCCCGATATGCACGACTGGTCGTCGCCAGGTCGGGCCTCAGGTGGTGCCACGACAGCCAGGCGACACCGATCCACATGGCCCCGCCCGGCCAGAACTGCTTCCAGGCGAAGAACCGGAGCGAACCGAGCAGCCGGGGAGGCCGTTCGAACATCGGAGCCACCGCAATCGGAACGGTCGGCTCGTATCCACCCTGACCGTCGCCCGACGACTCGACCCCGCCATCCATGAACCCAGTTTCGTTCAGGTACGACCCCGGAAGCGTCGTAGGCGCAGCGAGTTGCCGACCACGAACAGCGACGAGAAGGCCATGGCGCCGGCGGCGATCATCGGGTCGAGCACACCGGCGGCGGCCAGGGGTACGGCCGACACGTTGTAGGCGAACGCCCAGAAGAGGTTGCCCCGGATGGTGGCCAGGGTGGACCGTGAAAGCCGGATGGCGTCGGCCACGGCCCGCAGGTCGCCGGCCACGATGGTCAGGTCCGCGGCCTCCATGGCCACGTCGGTACCCGTGCCCATGGCGATCCCCAGGTCGGCCCGGGCCAGTGCCGGGGCGTCGTTGATGCCGTCGCCCACCATGGCCACCACGTGTCCGGCGTCCCGGAGGCGGGCCACCTCGGCGTCCTTGCCGTCGGGCAGCACGCCGGCCACCACCCGGTCGATGCCCACCTCGTCGGCGACCGTCCGGGCCGTCCGCTCCTCGTCGCCGGTCAGCAGGGTGACGTCCATGCCGAGGGACCGCAGGGCGGCCACCGCCTCGGCGCTGGTGTCACGGATCCGGTCCTCGACGGCCAGCACGGCCCGGGCCGTGCCGTCCCAGCCGACGACGACGGCGGTGCGACCGGCACCGATCGCCTCGTCACGGGCCGCGGCCAACTCCGTCGGGAGGCCGTCGAACAGGTCCGGTCGGCCGACCGCGGCGTCCACACCGCTGACCGTGCCCCGGACGCCCCGACCGGCCAGCACCTCGACGTCGGCCACCGGCAACGGTCGATCCACCGCCGCGGCCACCGCGGCGGCGATCGGATGTTCGGAACGGGCCTCCAGCGAGGCCGCCATCCGCAGCGCCCGATCAGGGTCGACGCCATCGGCCGCGGCAACCGAGGCCAGGACCATCCGGCCCTCGGTGATGGTGCCGGTCTTGTCGAGCACCACGTGGTCGACGCGTCGGGTCGACTCGAGCACCTCACCGCTACGGATCAGGATGCCCAGCTGGGCCCCCCGACCGGTCCCGGCCATGATGGCCGTCGGCGTGGCCAGCCCCAACGCACACGGGCAGGCGATGACCAACACGGCCACCGAAGCGGTCAAGCCGTCAGCGGCCGGTTCCCCGGCCGCCAACCAGGCGGCGAGGGTCCCGAGGGCCACGAACAGCACGGTCGGCACGAACACCGCAGAGATCCGATCGGCCAGGTGCTGGATGGGCGCCGTGGAGGCCTGCGCCTCGTCGACCAGGCGCATGATCCGCGCCAGGGTCGTGTCACCCCCCACGCGCACCACCTCGACGACCAGCGACCCGTGGCCGTTGACGGTGGCCCCCGTGACCCCATCACCGGGGCCGACCTCTACCGGGAGGGGTTCGCCGGTGAGCATGGACTCGTCGACCGTCGACGTCCCCTCGACCACCCGGGCATCCACCGGGATCCGTTCACCGGGCCGCACCAGGAGGCGGTCCCCGACGCGGACATCGTCGATCGGGACCGTCGAGCCGTCCGCCCGGGTGGCGTCGGTGGCCGACAGCCCGGCCAGGGCGCGGATGGCATCACCGGCCCGTCGGCGAGCGCCGGCCTCCAACCACCGGCCGAACAGGATCAGGGTGACGATGACCGCCGCGGTCTCGAAGTAGACGTGCCCCGTTCCCGAGGAGAAGGCTCCGTCGAGCAGCACCCACACCGACCAGGCCCAGGCGGCGCCCGTTCCGAGGGTGACCAGGGTGTCCATGGTCGTGGTCCGGTGACGGAGGTTCCGCAGCGTGGCCCGGTGGAATCCCCGACCGCTCCCCCACACCACCGGGGTGGCCAGGAGTCCGGCCACCCACTCCCATCCGCCGAACCGGAGCGCCGGGACCATCGACACCATGGCCACCGGCACGGTCAGGGCGGTGGCCGCCAGCAGGGTCCGGGTCGAGGCGTCACGCCCCACGGTCTCCACGACGTCCAAGCCCCGATCGGGGTCGGAGGCATCGCCGCCGGCCGGGGCCGGAACCCGATAGCCGAGTTGGGCCACGGTCCGGCACAACGCGTCGACGCCGACGGCCTCCGGGTCGTAGACCACGGTGGCCCGCTCGGTGGCCAGGTTGACGGTCGCTGAATCCACGCCAGCCACCTCCGACAGGCCGCGCCCCACCCGGGCGCTGCACGCTCCACAGGTCATGCCCTCGACGGGGAGGACGACGGTCTCGGCCATCCCCGCTATGATACCCCCACCCCCTATGGTCGGCTATTCATCAACCAGGGACGACGTCCTCCTCCGGCTCCGCCGCATCGAGGGCCAGGTCCGCGGCCTGCAACGCATGGTCGACGAGGACACCTGGTGCATCGACGTCCTCACCCAGATCTCCTCGGTCACCAAGGCCCTGCAGGGCGTGGGCGTCGGACTGCTGGACGACCACATCCGCCACTGCGTGCGCGACGCCGTCCAACAGGGCGCCGACGAGGGTGATGAACGGATCGAGGAGGTCGTCACCGCCATCCGTCGCCTGCTGCGGTCGTGACCGGCCTCGACCGGACCTCGACACACCCCGGCTACTGGCCGTCGCCGTGGCCGGTGGAATGCGGTGGGAACCGACGACAGAAGGCGGCCACCGGACGGCTCGACGCGGCAACGGGCACCGCGGCCGTCACCACGGTGCGCAACGGCCGTTGGAACGTCATGGCCATCCAGCGCGACCCCGGCCAGTGGTACGTGGGCGGCACCATGGCCGCCTTCACCGGGCCCCCACCCTTCGGTTGGGTGCAGCGCATCGACCCCGACACCCTCCAGCCGCTGGCCACCTCGCCCGAGCTCCCGTGCGGCGACCACGTGTGGTGCGGCGCCATCCTCGCCCACGTCGACGGATCGATCCTGTCGGTGAACGGCTCGTACCTGCACCGCCTGGACCCCGACGACCTGTCGGTACTGGCCGAGCGCCGCCTCCCGGTGGACCGCAGCCACAACGGCCTGCTGGCCCTGGCCGACGGCAGCCTGGTCACCAAGGATCTCCGCCTCGAGGGTCAGGGTGGCACCACCATCACCCGCCTGGCCCCCGGAACCCTCGAGGTGGTGGACGAACCGCTGGTCCTACCCGAGGGGTCCATGGGCCGGATCGCCGCTGACCTGAGAGGCGACGGAACCGAGCACGTGTACGTCCCGGGTACCGAGCACCTGTGGCGCCTGGTGATGGACGGCGACCGGCTGCACGTCGACGACGGGTGGCGGCCCCGCTACCGCACGGCCGGCGGCCGACAGGGCCTGGCCTGGGACGCCTGCCTGTCCGCCGGGGCCTGCTGGATCATGGACTGCGGCGACATCGAGTCGGTCAGGGCCATCCACACCACTGAGCCCAATGGTCGGTGGGGTGAGCCGCCAGACCTCTCGTGGCGACGTCCCGCCCCGTGGTCGGGCCCTCAGCGACTCCTCCGGATCGACCTGGACGACGACGCCGTCCGGGAGATCGCCCCGTTCGGGATGCCGGGCGGTGGGATCATCGCCCCGCCGGTCCACATACCGGGCCCCATCCACGGGCTGGCGACCGACGCCGGCATCGCCGTGGCCTGGGACTCGGTGAACGGCGGCCTGGCCGGCATCCACGACCGGTCCATGGAACCGGTCTGGCACCTCGACATCCGCCCCAGCATGCAGCCCGTGGTGTTCCCCGAGTCAGGCGAGCTGGTCATCAACGACTTCACTGACGACGGCACCGACGACATCGTGGTGGTCGACGCGGCCACCGGGAGGCTGATCGACCGGGTCGGCACCGGCTCGCGGATCGCCAACGGCATGTTCCTGTCGGCCGGCGGTCAGCGCGACGTCTGGTACTGCACCACCCTCACCATGGCCCGCATCGCCTGG
>CAYWBE010000119.1:0-5804 GCA_964456295.1 uncultured Candidatus Nemicrothrix sp. | reverse complement strand
TGGGTGGGGGTGACCGGTGATTGGGAGGCCGGGTCGAGAGGCCCGGCCTCCCGCCATTTTCGTGTAGCTAACAGCAGCCTCCGGAGCCGGGTACCTGACCGCGTGATGCCGGCTACCGAGTCGCCAGTGGTCGGTGGTCGGTGACGTTCCATTCGGCGGACTGAACACCTGTATAGGGTTCCGCCTGGCCAGTTGAGCGTTGGCCGATTCGGGAACCTCCGGCGGGTGGCGGAGCGTCCTGCTAACTTCCGGCCCAGCAACGGGTCGATTGTCGAGACGATCGGCCCTCCGGGGACGAGCAACCAGGAGGGAATGCATGTCGGACGCAGAGCCGATCATCGCACTCGAGAACGTCTACAAGATCTTCGGACCCAACCCGCGGGGACGGGCCTTCGACCTGTGTTCCAGCGGGGTGGGCAAGGACGAGGTGCAGCGCCAGACCGGCCACGTGGTCGGCATGCGCGACATCTCGTTCTCGGTGAACCGGGGTGAGATCTTCGTGGTCATGGGCCTGTCCGGCTCGGGCAAGTCCACGGCCATCCGGACGGTGAACAAGCTCCACGACGTGACCCATGGTCGGGTCATGGTCGAGGGCACCGACGTCCAGGAACTGACCGGTACGGCCCTCCAGGCGTTCCGGCGCGAGAAGTTGGCCATGGTGTTCCAGCACTTCGCCCTGTTCCCCCACCGCAACGTGATTGACAACACCGCCTACGGCCTCAAGGTCCAGGGCGTGGAGAAGCGGGAGCGCCACGAGGCGGCCATCGAGGCCCTGGCCATGGTCGGCCTGGAGGCGTACGCCTTCAACGCCACCCGGGAACTGTCGGGTGGCATGCAGCAGCGGGTGGGCCTGGCCCGTGCGTTGTGCTCCAACCCGGAGATCCTCCTCATGGACGAGGCGTTCAGCGCCCTGGACCCGCTGATCCGGCGCCAGATGCAGGACGAGTTGATGACCATCCAGGCCAAGCTCCACAAGACGATCCTGTTCATCACCCACGACCTGAACGAGGCCCTGCGCCTCGGCAACCGGGTATGCATCCTTAGGGACGGCAAGGTCATCCAGATCGGCACCCCGGAGGAGATCCTGACCGAGCCGGCCGATGGCTACGTGGCCGAATTCGTCCAGGACGTCGATCAGGGTCGGGTCATCGACGTGGAGAAGGTCATGCACCCGGCAGTGGTGCTGGACCCGGCTCGGACCCTCACCGAGTGCGTGGATGCCCTTGGCGACCGGCGGGGCGGCTTCATCTGCGACGCCGACGGCCGACCGACCGGTCTGTTGGCCATCACCGACGCGGCCTCCGCGCTGGCCCACGGGACCACCGACCTGGCGGCGGTGCTCCGGTCCGACTTCGACACGACCACCGCCGAGGCGCGGTTCAACGACAACTACGCGGCGGCCGGTCGGGGACTCCCGATCGCCGTCCTGGACGACACCGGCCGCCTCGTGGGTGAACTCGAGCCCCGGGAGATCATGGAGGAGATGGGCCGTGTGGAGCAGTTGGTAGATGGCTTCGAGCGGGAGGTTTTCCTGTGAGCGCCGCCGCGTGGATCGTCGCCGCCGAGACCGGCGACTGGACGGGTCGCGCTGAGGGTGTCGGCCTGTCCGATACCAAGGTCCTGGACCAGTTCCAGTTGCCGATCGGCCACTGGTTCGACCAGATGGTCGACTGGATGGACGTCAACGCCGAGTGGTTCCTGAACGCCGTCAAGTGGCCGTTCGAATTCCTGCTCGAGAACCTCGTCAACGACTTCCTGCTGACCATTCCGTGGTACCAGGTGGTCATCTTCACGGTGATCCTGGGCTCGCTGGTCCGCACCCCCAAGATCGGGTTCATGGCCGGTGCCGGCCTGATGATGTGTGGCCTCCTGGGCTCCATGTACTGGGTCGAGACCATGCGGACCGTGGGCATGGTGCTCGTCGCCGTCGGGTTGTGTGCTCTGATCGGCATACCACTCGGGGTGTTCTGTGCCCGGGTGGACTCAGCCTGGAACGTGACCAGACCGGTGCTGGACGCCATGCAGACCGTCCACACCTTCGTCTACATGGTGCCGTTCGTGTTCTTCTTCAGCATCGGCGTCGTCCCGGCGACCATGGTGACGATGATCTACGCCCTGCCACCGCTGGTACGCATGGTGAACCTGGGTATCCGGCACGTGCCGGAGGACGTTGTCGAGGCCAGCCGGGCCTACGGGGCCACCGAACTACGGGTGCTCACCGACGTGCAACTGCCGTTGGCCAAGCCATCCATCATGGCCGGCCTCAACCAGACCCTGATGCTGGCCATCGCCATGGTGGGCATCGCGGCCATCATGGGCGCATCGGGCCTCGGCCTCCTGGTCTTCCGGGCCGTCCAGAACCTGGACGTGGGCCTCGGTATCTCGTCCGGTCTGGCCCTCTGGACCGTCGCCGTGGTCCTCGACCGCCTGTCCCAGCCCGAGGAGGGCGGGGAGGGCAACCTGCTGGCCCGTATACGCGATGCCATGGCCAACCGGCGTGACCCCGAGGAACTCCTCAGGAAGGTCGAGGCGGCCGAGACCGACGACCAGAAGGCGGCCAAGGTCGTCCACGTGGAGCACGAGGTGGTGGCCGGGGGCCGGGAGCGTCTCGGCATGGCAGTCGTCGGACTGGGCGGCGTGGTCGCCGTACTGTCCACCCTGATGACGTGGGGCACCGGTGCGGGCCTGTTCTCCAGCCATTCACGGGCTGCCGACATCGATCTGGCCGGCCAGTCGTTCAACGGCTACCAGGCCTCGGGCGGCAGTTGGTCGGGCATGATCGTCCTGTTCGTGGGCTTCTTCTCGGTCATGGCCGCCGCCTCCTGCCTGACCTGGACGGGGGGCATCGGAAGGCTCCGGGGTCCGGCCGGCCTGGCTGCCGCGGCGGTCGGAGCGTTCGCGGCCGTGTTCGCCTTCCCGATCCTCGGACAGTTCGACGGCTACACCACCCTGGCCAATCTGGAGGGCCACGAGGCCCAGGCCGTCTGGGCGGTGGCCATCGAGGTCTTGGCCATCCCGGCCATCGTGGGTCTGGTCCTCGGACTGGCCAGGGTCTCCGTGCCGGTTCACTGGCGGACCGTGGGCGTATGGGCGTTCACCGTCGGCATCCTCGGCCACTTCTTCGAGTCCCCACTGGGCACCGACGGCGAACTGCTGGCCGTGGCCGCTGCCGTCCTGGCCGGCCTGGCGGTGGCCGCGTTCGGTCGGACCAGCATGATGGACACCACCAGGGAGACCTGGAACACCCTGGTGGCCGGTGCGGCGGTCGCCGTGCTCGGCATGGTCGTCGCCCCGGTCACGTCGCTGCTGGACGTCAAGGACGTGGTGGCCCTGGCCTCCGCGGCGGTCGCCTACCGGCTCCTCGGCCGGCGTTCGGACCAGCGGACCTCGCTGATCGGGGCCGTGGTGGTCGGTGTGGCGGTGCGTTGGCTGGTCATCGGGAGCATCGGCAGCGGTGATTCGGCGATCCTCATGGACACCCAGATCCTCGCCACGGTCCTCATCGGGCTGGTGGTGGCGGCCACCGTCCGTTCGGGTTCCCGGTGGTTCGGTGCCGACATCATGGTCATCACCTCGGCCTGCATACTGCTCGCCTCGCTCACCTACCAGGTGGCTTCGCCCCACGCCGACGTCGAGGGCTACGTCAACGGGAGCGGCGCCATGGTGGCCATCGTGGCCAGCGCACTCATGTTGGCCGGTGCCCTGTTGGCCCTCCAGACCGCCCCCTACTCGGCCTTCCGGCCGTTGGAACGGGTGGTGGCATGGGGCCGGATCGGCACCGGAGTGCTCGTCGTGGTCCTGACCGTCGTCGGTGGTTTCTCCGCATGGACGTACGACGAGCGGGTGGCCTCCGAACTCCCGCCGGAGATCGTCGAGGAGATGGAGCGCCTCCGTGAGGAGGCCAAGGAGAACCCCGCCCTGGCGGCCACCAACACCAGCAAGGTCACCTCGTTGCGTAACAAATTCCGCCGCAGCGCCAAGACGATCACCGACGGCTTCAGCGACCAGGGAGCCGGACTCTCGAAGCTGGCCATCGGGGTGGCGGCCATCGGAGCACTGCTCACCCTGCCCGCCTCAGGGCTTCTGGGGCTGGATGAGAACCGCCGGTGGAGGTGGAGTGCGGCGGTGGCAGCCGCCGGCGGCGGTCTGGCGCTCATCGGGGTGGTCTGGGTGGCCAGTCTGGCCAGGGTCTCGGACCTGAACGTGGTGACCGGTGCCGGTACCTTCCTGACCATGTTCGCCGGGGCGATTCTGATGGTGACGTCCAAGAAGATCCTCCTGGAGTTCCGGAGGAACAAGACCTACGACGACGTCGAGGTCGCCGTCTGAGTGGGCCGGTCGGTGCCGTAGCCTTGCACCGACCGGCCGACAGTCGGTCCCGTCCCTGATCGGAGATCCGTGACCGCCACCGCCGAATCGTTCGAACTGGTCGCCAGCGTCGAACCCGAGATCGCCCGTCTCATGGACGAGCATCGGGATCGACGCCAGCACTGGTACGCCCACGACGTGGTGCCGTGGGAGATGGGGCGCAACTTCCGTGACGAGCCGTGGGACGAGTCCCAGGCCACGCTCTCGCCGGAGGTCCGCACCGCGCTGCAGTTGAACCTGCTGACCGAGGACAACCTGCCCTACTACCACGCCAAGATCGCCGGCTCGTTCGCCGAGGACTCGCCGATGACCGAGTGGTCCCGCCTGTGGACGGCCGAGGAGGGGCAGCACTCGATCGCCATCCGCAACTACCTGCTGGCCACCCGCAACTGCGACCCGGCCCTGCTGGAGGACGAACGGGTGGCCACGGTGACCAAGGGGTGGCGCTACGACTCGCCATGCCCGGTCGAGGTCTTCGCCTACACGTCGGCTCAGGAACTGGCTACCCGCATCAGCCACCGCAATGCCGGGGTGAAGGCCGACTGCGAGATCGCCTACGAGGTCATGACCAGGGTGGCCGTCGACGAGAACCACCACTTCATGTTCTACCGGGGCGTCACCACGGCGATGCTGAAGCAGGCGCCGACCTTCGTCCTGGAGGCCATCCACCGGGTGCTGTCGGACTTCCGCATGCCGGGCACCGGGATCCCCAACTTCAACCGCCGGGCCGTGTCCATCGCCCGTGCCGGGATCTACAACCTCCGCATCCACGCCGAACAGGTCGTGCAGCCCCTGCTGCGCCACTGGCGGATCGACGCCATGGAGGGCCTGGACGCCCGGGCGTCGGAGGTCCAGGAGAAGATCCTGGCCATTCCCGGCGCCCTCGTTGCCCAGGCCGAGGCCTTCGAAGCCCGCCTGGCCAAGAAGGATGCCCGGGCCGCTGCCCGGGCCTGAAGCGGGTCGCCCGGGCTGCTGGCCGGGGCTGAAAGGGGTCCGAGCCCTCAGTCGCCGGCCGCCGCGCCCCTGATGCGGGACCGGAGGTCGGACAGGTTCTCCCGGATGGTCCCCGCGTGGGGAGCCAGTGCCCCCAGGTCGGTGGCCGACCGGATGGCCGTCCGGGCGCCCATGGCGTCCATGGCCCGGTACACCCACCGCTTGTTGAGCTGCAGGAGCTCGTGGGGCACGCCGGTCATGCGTCCGGCCACGGCCAGTACGGCATCGTCCAACTCCTCGGCCGGGTAGGCCCGGTTGGCGTAGCCGGTGCGGACGGCCTCGTCGGCGTCCATGGCGTCTCCGGTCAGCACCATCTCCATGGCGTTGCGTAGGCCGACCAGCCACGGGTGGACGGCGAAGTCGGGCGTGCCGGCCACCCGGAGGACGGGATGGGAGATGGTGGCGTCGTCGGCCAGGTAGACGAGGTCGCAGGCCGCGGCCAG
>CAYWBE010000118.1:0-5833 GCA_964456295.1 uncultured Candidatus Nemicrothrix sp. | reverse complement strand
TCCACGAGGGCGAGATCGTCGTCCTGATGGGCCTCAGCGGCTCCGGCAAGTCGACCCTGGTGCGCTGCCTGTCGCGCCTCATCGACGCCACCGCCGGGCACGTCGAGTTCGACGGCCAGGACCTCCTGGCCGCCTCGGACAAGGAGCTGATCGAACTCCGACGCCACAAGATGGGCATGGTGTTCCAGCACTTCGCCCTGTTCCCCCACCGCACGGTGGCCGAGAACGTGGCCTTCCCCCTCGAGGTGCAGGGTGTCGACCGGGAGACCCGGCACGCCAGGGCGCTCGAGATCATCGACCTGGTCGGCCTACACGGCCGGGGCGACTACTACCCCCGCGAACTGTCCGGTGGCCAACAGCAGCGGGTGGGCATCGGTCGGTCACTGGCCGTCGAACCCGACGTGTGGTTCCTCGACGAGCCGTTCTCGGCACTGGACCCGTTGATCCGCCGGGAGATGCAGGACGAGTTCCTGCGCCTGCAGTCCACGCTGCACAAGACGATCGTGTTCATCACCCACGACTTCGACGAGGCCATCCGCCTCGCCGACCGCATCGCCATCATGCACGACGGCGTGATCGAACAGCTGGGAACCGCCGAGGAGCTGATCACCGATCCGGCCACCGACTACGTGGCCGCCTTCACCAAGGACGTACCGCGCTCCAAGCTGCTACGGGTCCACACCCTCATGGGTCCGGCCGACGATTCGGCCGAAGGCGAGGTGGCCGGAGACGCCAAGGTGGCCTCGGTGGCCAGGCGGATCCTGAACGCACCGGGTCCGGTCCGGGTCGTCGAGGACGGCCAGGTGGTGGGCGCCATCACCGGTGCCCAGGTGGCCGAAGCCCTCTTCGAGAACGACTGACCAGCCGCCATGAGCGACATCGAGGACACGACGGGTACGACGGTGACGGCTGATCCCGGCCAGGCACCAACCCCCATCGACACCAGCGACGCCGCTTCGGCCGACGGCCCGGCCGAGAGGATGTCCGGTCGGGTCAGGGCGGCCATCGCCCTCGGGCCGTTCCTGGCCATCTGGCTGCTCTGGTGGCGACTCGGTGACGTCTTCCTCCACCGTGACCAGGAGTCGAAGGTCCCCGAGTGGATCCACGAGGTCCCCCGCTCGTTCACCGTGGACTGGTTCAACTTCGCCGGCCGCGAGCGTGGGCACCGCGCGTCAGGCTGGGTGAACACGTGGTTCGACCACATGCGCTACGAGGAACTCCTCGACTTCACCCTCTCGTGGAATGCCGGTAGAGGCTGGCTGCTTCCCTGTCTGGCCCTGGTGGCCTTCGCCGGCTGGCGGGGCTGGCAACGGCAGAGTGGTGCCTGGATGGCCCTGGCCTTCGGCGTGGCCTGGCTGGGCTGGGGCTTCGACCTGTTCGACTGGATCACCCTGGACGCCACCCCGTGGGCGTTCGTGGCCGCCGCCGCACTGGTCGGCATCGGCATCTCCCGGTTCCGCGACGGCCCGGACTTCCGCCTGACCGCCGCCGCCACGGCCATCGTCACCGTCGGCTGGGTGGCCATCCAGGTCGGGAACCAGTCGTTCAACGTCAAGGGGTTGTTCCGCCGGGTGGCCGGTTGGCTCGAGTTCCCACTCGACCTCAGCGAGGGCCTCTTGATCAGCGGCTACGGCCCGTGGCACCTCCCCAACATGCCCTGGATTCCCATCTTCGCCCTCCTCGTCGGCGGTTCGTTCTGGCTGGCCGCCCGTGACCGCAATGTGCGCTGGGCCGTCATCGGTGCCATCACGCTCTGGTTCGCCGTGGTCAGCCTCTACGAGCCGTGGCACATCCCCGCCCTCCCCTGGGTGGTCATCGCCGGGCTGTTCGGCCTGGCCGGCTACCGCCTGGGTGGCTGGCGTCTCGCCCTCCTGTCAGTGATGTTCATCGCCTACGCCGCCTTCGTCGGCGATCCTCCCGAGAAGGACGGAGCCCAGACCCGCTGGGACAAGACCATGATCACCCTGTCGGCGGTGATGGTGGCCGTGCCCATCGCCGCGCTGATCGGCGCCGTCCTCGGCGTGTGGGCCGCCAAGCGGCGACGGGTCGAGCAATTGCTCATCCCGGTCATGAACCTCACCCAGGCCATGCCTCACTTCACGTTCCTGATCCCCATCGGCGTGTTCATCGGCGTGTCCCACAAGGCCGGCGTGATCGCCACCATCGCCTACGCCGTACCGCCCATGGCCCGCCTCACCATCCTCGGAGTGCAGAGCATCTCCAAGGAGGTCGTCGAGGCCGGCGTCATGTCCGGCTGCACCCCCCGGCAGATGATGTGGAAGGTCGAGCTCCCGGCGGCCCGCCACGCCCTGCTGGTCGGCATCAACCAGGTGGTCATGGAGTGCCTGGCCATGGTGGTCATCGCCTCCTTCGTCGGCACCGCCGGTCTCGGCCAGGACCTGCTGTTCCGTCTGACCGGCCTTCACATCGGAGCCGGCATGGAGATCGGCATCGCCATCGTGGTCATGGCCATCACCCTGGATCGCCTCAGCCAGGCCCTCGGCAACTGGGGGCCCACCCACCACGACCACAACGCCCCGTTCCACGTACGGCACCCCTATCTCGTCGCATCCTCAGCGGTAATCATGGGTGGTTCGCTGATGGCCAACCTCTGGCCATCAGCCCAGCGTGTCCCCAAGTCCTGGATGTGGGGCCATGAGAAGTACTGGGACGCCATCGTCGACTGGTCCAAGACCAACGTCTACGAGTACACCATCGCGTTCCGGGACCACCTGGAATCGTGGATCCTCCTGCCCATGCGGGATGCATTCGCCACCATCCCCTGGATCGCCGCGGTGGTCATGGTGTTCACCGTCGGCTGGTTCATCAACGGGCGACGCCTGGCCGTCCTAGCCTCCTCCATGGTGGCCGTCATCGCCCTCACCGGGTTCTGGACCCAGGCCATGGCCAGCCTCTACCAACTCACCTTCGCCGTCTTCCTGGCCGCCATCCTGGGCGTGCCCTTCGGGATCTGGACGGCTGGATCGGCTCGACGGAACACGGTGGTCCAGGTGATTCTGGACGCCTTCCAGACGTTCCCGTCGTTCGTCTACCTGCTGCCGGCCATCATGTTCTTCTCCGTCTCGGAGACGGCGGTGATCTTCGCCGTGGTGCTGTCGGTGTCGGTGCCGGCCATCCGCTACACCATCTTCGGCGTCCGCAACGTGCCCGACAACCTCATCGAAGCGGCCACCATGTCCGGCTGCACGAAGCGCCAGACCCTCTGGAAGGTCAAGGTCCCCCTGGCCATCCCCGAGATCATGCTGGGCATCAACCAGACCATCATGTTCGGCCTCTTCATGGTGATGATCGGCGGCCTCATCAAGACCAGCGGCCTGGCCCGCGAGCTCATCGAGGCCCAGCCCAACGTCGATTCCGGCCGGGCCATCGTCGGCGGCATCGCCGTGGCCTGCATCGGCATGGCCATCGACCTGCTCATCTCCGAGTGGGCCGACAAGCGCAAGAAGCAACTGGGCCTCATCGAGGCCTGACCCGTCCCAGTCCCCAGATCCGGCCCCGTGGCCACCAGGTAGGGCACGTCCCAGGAGGTTCCTCAATGACACGCGTCGCAGTAATCGGCGCCGGCCCCAGCGGCCTGGCCATGCTGCGGGCCTTCGCCTCGGCCGCCGAGCAGGGCTCCAAGGTGCCCGAGGTCGTCTGCTACGAGAAGCAGGACGACTGGGGCGGCCTGTGGAACTACACGTGGCGCACCGGCGTCGACGAGTACGGCGAGTCGGTCCACGGCTCGATGTACCGGTACCTGTGGTCCAACGGCCCCAAGGAGTGCCTGGAGTTCGCCGACTACGGCTTCGAGGAGCACTTCGGCAAGGCCATCGCCTCGTATCCGCCCCGCGAGGTGCTGTGGGACTACATCAGGGGCCGCGTCGCCAAGAGCGGCGTGCGCGACCAGATCCGGTTCCGCACCCCGGTCCGCAACGTGACCTTCGACGGGGCCACGCAGGCGTTCACCGTCACGGCCCACGACCTGGAGGCCGGCACCGTCGACTCCGAGGAGTTCGACCACGTCGTGGTGGCCTCCGGTCATTTCTCGGTACCCAACGTGCCCCACTACCCGGGCTTCGAGAAGTTCCTGGGCCGCATCCTGCACGCCCACGACTTCCGGGACGCCGTGGAGTTCACCGGTAGGGACATCCTCATCGTGGGGGCCAGCTACTCGGCCGAGGACATCGGTTCCCAGTGCCACAAGTACGGCGCCCGACGCATCTACTGCACGTCACGGGCCGGGACCATGGGCTACGACTGGCCCGACAACTGGGAGGAAATTCCCATCCTCACCCACGTGGAGGGCAGCACCGTCCACTTCTCGGATGGCCAGACCCGGGACGTCCACGCCATCATCCTGTGCACCGGCTACCAGCACCACTTCCCGTTCCTGCCCGACGACCTGCGCCTCGAGACAGCCAACCGCCTGTGGGTGAGCGGCCTCTACAAGGGCGTGGTGTGGGAACCGAACCCGAAGCTCTTCTACCTCGGGATGCAGGACCAGTACTACACGTTCAACATGTTCGACGCGCAGGCCTGGTACGCCCGCGACGTCATGATGGGCCGCATCGACCTGCCGTCGGCCGAGGAGATGGCCGCCCACGGTGCCGTCTGGCTGGCCCGTGAGGAGGCCCTGGAGACGGCCTACGAGGAGATCGACTTCCAGGGCGACTACACCCAGGAACTGGTGGACGAAACCGACTACCCGGACTTCGACATCCCGGCCGTGAACCAGATGTTCAAGGACTGGAAGGGCCACAAGAAGGCCGACATCATGGGCTACCGGAACCTCGGGTTCCCGTCGACGCTGACCGGGACCGTCGCCCCGCCCCACCACACGCCGTGGCTGGATGCGCTCGACGACTCGATGGCCACCTACCTGCTGGACGAGGCCCCCGAGGGCGGCGGCTGAGCAACCCGGCCGGTGCCCCCCTGACGGGGATGACCCGCCGGTTGGTTCAGCTCCAGGGGTACGGCGAGTTGCTCTCCGGGTGCAGCTTGCCCAGGGCGTACCGGCTGTACCGGAACGGCTCCAACAGGGCCTGCGTGTCGCCGCAGAGCTCCTTGGCCACCAGCGCGCCCAGGCCGATCATCTTGAACCCGTGGTTCGAATCCGCGATCACGTACACGTTGTCGCAAAAGGTGTCCAGCACCGGGAAGCTGTCCGGGGTGAACGCCCCGATGCCGCCGGACGGCACCTGGCTCATCAGGTGGGCCTTGCCCTCGAAGCGGGACTGGCAGTGCGACAGTGCAGCGGCCCACACGGCCCGGAAGTCCTCGCCGACCACGAAGTCGGGGCTGGCCGGGCCGTACGGGTCGATGGCCACGTCGCGCCACGGCTTCTCCACCGGGTACGGCATGTAGCCGCCCTGGACGCCACCGAAGTTGAAGTCCGGCTTGTAGTAGATGCCCCACTTGCCGTCGACCAGCACGTTGCCGTCCTCGTCGCACAGGGTGGCATCGGCGTCCACGTGCACCACCGGCGGCATGGTGCCGGCGTTGTTCATGAGGTAGCCGGGGTCGACGTCCAGCGTGCCCTCCTGGAGGGCCCAGAACTTCCACGTCGGCACCGTGTGGGTGGTTCCACCGGACACGATGTCGGTGGTGTCGGGCAGGTCCAGCATCTCCCACATCTTGGGAACCCACGGACCGGCCGCCGCGATCACGTGGTCCACGGCGATGACCGACGACTCGGCACCCCTCCGGGCCACTACGTGGGTCACCGCTCCCCCGTCGACCACCAACTCGGTGACCAGGGTCTCGCACACGACGTTCACGCCCTCGGCCTGCACCTTGGCCAGCAGGCCGTTGACGGTGGCCATGTTGTGGG
>CAYWBE010000117.1:0-5848 GCA_964456295.1 uncultured Candidatus Nemicrothrix sp. | reverse complement strand
GGTGTCGGTGGTCAGCACCCCGAACACCACGGGCACGCCGGTGTCGTGGCCGGTCCGCATGATCCCCGAGGCCGCCTCGCCCGCCACGTAGTCGAAGTGCGGGGTCTCGCCCCGGATCACCGCCCCGAGGCACACCACGGCGTCGTAGCGACCCGACTCGGCCATGGCCCGGGCGGCCAGGGGCACCTCGAAGGCACCGGCCACCCACGCCAGGTCGATGTCGTCGTCGGCCACGCCCATGGCGGTCAGCCGTGCCCGGGTCCCGGCCACCAGGTTGGTGGACACGAAGTCGTTGAAGCGGCCGGCCACCAGGCCGATCCGGAGCCCGGTGCCGTCCAGCGGCGCGTCGATCGTCCTCACGATGCGGTCTCCCCGTCGGCGACGATGCTGTGCCCGAGGCGGTCCCGCTTGGTCTCCAGGTACCGGACGTTCTCCGGGTTGGCCGCCGTGTCCAGCGGGACCCGGCCGGTGATCTCCAGGCCGTAGCCCTCCAGGCCGCCGTACTTGGCCGGGTTGTTGGTCATGAGCCGCATGTGGGTGATGCCCAGATCCGACAGCATCTGGGCGCCCACCCCGTACTCCCGGGAATCCACGGGCAGGCCCTGGCTGAGGTTGGCGTCCACGGTGTCGAGACCCTCGTCCTGGAGCCCGTAGGCCCGCAGCTTGTGGCCGATGCCGATGCCCCGACCCTCGTGGCCCCGCAGGTAGGCGATGACGCCGACACCCTCGGCCCCGATCTGGGCCAGGGCGGCGTCCAACTGCGAACCACAGTCACAGCGCAGCGACCCCAGCAGGTCACCGGTCAGGCACTCGGAGTGCACCCGCACCAACGGCGCGTCCACCGAGGAGATGTCGCCCAGCACGTAGGCCACGTGCTCCTCGTCGTCCAGCAGCGACACATAGGCGTGCGCCGTGAACTCGCCGTACCGGGTGGGGATACGGGCCGACCCGAAGTGCTCGACCAGCTTCTCGTGACGACGGCGGTGGCGGATCAGGTCCGCGATGGAGATGAACTGGAGGCCGTGCTCGGCGGCGAAGACCTCCAGGTCGGGCACCCGGGCCATCGTCCCGTCGTCGTTCACGATCTCGCACAGCACGCCGACCGGCTGGCGGTCGGCCAGCGCACAGAGGTCGACGGCGGCCTCGGTGTGGCCGGCCCGCTTGAGGACCCCGCCGGCCCGGGCCCGCAGCGGGAAGATGTGCCCCGGTCGGGCGAACTCGGTGCGCAGTCGGTTCCCATCGGCCAGGGCGACCACGGTGGCCGAGCGGTCCGAGGCCGAGATGCCCGTCGACGTTCCCTCCACCAGGTCGACCGACACGGTGAACGCGGTGCGCATCGACTCGGTGTTGTCGATCACCATCAGCGGCAGGTCCAGCGAGTCGGCCCGATCATCGGACATCGGGGCGCAGATCACGCCCGAGGTGTGGCGGATCATGAACGCCATCTTCTCGGGCGTCATGGCGTCCGCGGCGATGATGAGGTCGCCCTCGTTCTCGCGGTCCTCGTCGTCCACGACGATCAGGAACTCGCCACGGGCGTAGGCCTCGATGGCGTCTTCGATGCTGGACAGCGGCATCAGCCGCCTCCCTTCTCTCCGGATGGTTCGATCTGGTGATGGTCGGCCGCGGAAGCGGGCACACGCCCGGCGGCCAGCAGGCCGGCCACGTAGCGGGCGATGACGTCGGCCTCGACGTTGCAGCGGTCGCCGGGGCCACGGCGACCGAACGTCGTGACCTCGAGGGTGTGCGGGATGAGGGCGACGTCGAAGGTGCCCGAACCCGGGGTGGAGTCGACGGAGGCCACGGTCAGGCTGGTGCCGTCGAGGGTCACCGATCCCTTCTCCACGACCTGGCCGGCCAGGTCGTCGGGCAGGTGGAAGGTCAGCCGACGCGAGCCGTCGGACTGGTCGACCACGGCGGCCACCTCGGTGACGGTGTCAACGTGGCCCTGGACCACGTGGCCCCCGAAGCGGCCGTCGGCGGCCAGCGGCCGCTCCAGGTTGACCGGATCCCCGACGCCCAGGTCTCCCACCGTGGTGCGGTCCAGCGTCTCGGGCACGGCGTCCACGGCGAACCAGTCGTCGCCCCACTCCACGACGGTGAGGCAGCAACCGTTGACGGAGATGGAGGCACCCAGGGTGACGTCGTCGAGGACCGTGCAGGCATCGACCACGAGGCGCCGGCCGTCGCCGACGGCGTCGACCGACCGGACCGTGCCGAGTTCCTCGACGATCCCCGTGAACATCTGTCCCGTGTGCTCCCTGTTGCCGTGATCCGCTCGGAGCGGATCTGACCTCGGGGCGGGTCGGGAGCCGACGGGACCCGGCCGACGGGACGGGACCGCACGCCCAGCGGCCCGTGGCCACCGGGTCGGCCCGCGGCCGACAGCCGCATCCGACATCCTCTCCCATCCGGACTGTGACCGTCGGCCCAGGACTCCCACCTGGTCGGCCCCACCAACGGCCCTCCGGGGAGGACCGATCGGTGGGGTTCGCGGGCTGCGTCGGCCGGAGCCGACTCACCGCCGGTCGGGACTTTCACCCAACCCCGAGGACTCTGTTGTGCCGTGCAGCGTATCCGCGGAGCCTCCCGGGACGCCCGCCGGTCAGTACAAGCCCAGGAGTCGGCCGGCCATGGCCAGCACGGCGACGGTCAGGACGGGCCGCACCACCCGCTCGCCGCCGGCCACGGTGATCCGGGCCCCCAGGGCGCCTCCCACCCCGAAGCCGGCGGCCAGCACCAGGCCGGGACCCCAGTCCACGAGGCCCCCGGCGATGAACACCGGCAACGCGGTACACGTCACCACCAGCACGACCAGCACCTTGACGCTGTTGGCCACCACCACGTCCAGCCCCGACCGGGACAGGGCGAGCACCATCAACAGGCCGATCCCGGCCTGGAAGGCCCCGGCATACAACCCCACCCCGAAGAAGACCAGGGCGGCCACCGGTGCCGACCACGGGCGAGACGCCGCACGGACCTTCGGCGGCCGCAACGACAGCAGCAGGAGGGGCACCATGATGACGCCGAAGACCCGCTCGAACGCCTCGGCGTCGACACGGGCGATGAGCACCGACCCGGCCAACGCACCGACCACCACGGGCACCAGCACCGGCACCACCCGGCTCAGGCCCGACACGCCCTGCCGGCGGAACGCCTCGGCGGCCGAGACGTTCGAGGTCAGGATCCCCACCCGGTTGGTCCCGTTGGCCACGTCGCCCGGTACGCCGACGAGCACCAGTAGCGGGACGGTCAGCAGCGACCCTCCCCCGGCGATGGTGTTGACGCAGCCGGCGAACAGGCCACCGGCCACCAGGAGCACCACGTCCAGGGCATCCATCGGTGGGACCCGGTCAGGCCAGGGCGGAGCGGGTGTCGGACACGTCCCGGTGCAGTTGCTCCACCAGGGCGTCGAGGTCGTCGAACGTCCGCTGGTCGCGCAGGTGGGCCACGAAGCGCACCCGGGCGGCCTCGTCGTACAGGTCGGGTCCGCCGTCGCCGGGAGCGCCTGCGTCCAGCAGGTGGGCCTCCAGCAGCAGCGCCCCGTCGTCGTAGAAGTGGGGTCGGGTGCCCAGCGAGATGGCCGCCGGGTGGACAGAACCGTCGGGCCGCTCGTACCAGCCTGCGTACACGCCGTCGGCCGGCAGGAGGATCGACGGGTCCACCCGGACGTTGGCCGTCGGGAACCCCAGTTCGCGACCCCGCTGGTCGCCGCGGCCCACCGCGCCCCGAACCTCGTAGTGGCGGCCCAGCATGTCGTTGGCCCGATCCAGGTCGGCCCGGGCCAGAGCCCTGCGGATGAAGGTCGACGACACCTGCTCGTGGTCCCGGGCCGGGCTGCCGTCCAGGCCCACCAGGCCCAGGCCGAGCACCTCGAAACCCAGGTCCTCGCCCATATCCCGCAGGAGGTCGACGTTGCCGTGCCGCTGGTGGCCGAAGTGGAAGTCCTCCCCCACCACGACCAGGCCGGCGCCCACACAGCCCACGAGCACCTCGCGCACGAACTGTTCGGCCGACTCCATGGCCCGCACCTCGTCGAAGGGCACCACCATGGTCAGGTCCACCCCGGTGGTGGCCAGCTGTTCGAGCTTCTGGGCCGGGTCGGTCAGCAGCAGGGGCGCCGACTCGGGTCGCACGACGCTGGCCGGGTGCCGGTCGAAGGTGACCACCGCCGAGGCCATCGACCGCTCGACGGCCAACCGCCGGACCTCGGCGATGACCATGCGGTGACCGGCGTGGACCCCGTCATAGGCCCCGATGGTCAGCGCGGTGCGCGGCGCACCGGCGGCATGGGGGGCGAGTTCCGTACGGATCTCCACGGCGGCGAGGCTAGCCAGCGGGCGCCCGTGGACCCGGACCCGCCCTCCGGCCGGCGGCTCAGGTGGCGGGCGCCAGCACCATGGCCGGCTTGACCCGGCCCGGCCGGTCCCCATGGGGCTCGTACACGGCCAGCAGGGCTCCGTCGGGGCCCAGGACCGGCCACGGGCCCCCTCCACCGTCGACCCCCCCGACGACCGATTCCAGGCCGAGCGCCTCGGCAGCCATCGGCTTTCCGTGGGACACGTCGACGGCCGTCGCCTCGTCGACCACCACGCATGCCAGGTCGCGGAGCGCCTCCGACATGGGGAGCAGCACCGGCGACTCCAACGGGTGGGCCTCGTCCAGCGTGAACGACCCGACCGCCGTACGGCGGAGGTTCCGCAGGTGGGCTCCCCCGCCGAGGGCCTCGCCCAGGTCGGCGGCCAGGGTTCGCACGTAGGTGCCCGACGAACAGGCCACCACCACGTCGTAGACCCCCGGCTCATCGGCCGGGACGACGTCGAACCGGTGGACGGTGACCGGCCGGGGTGCCCGTTCCACCTCACCGCCCTCCCGGGCGATCTCGTGGAGCCGACGGCCCCCGACCTTGACCGCCGACACCATCGGGGGAACCTGTTCGATGTCACCGGTGAACCTGACGGCCGCTTCGGCGACCTCGGTGGCCGTCACCCCCGACATGTCGAAGGTGGCGGTGACGTCACCGGACGAGTCCAGCGTGGTCGTGGCCGATCCCAGGACCACCTGGCCGGTGTATTCCTTTCCCAGGGCGGTCAGGAAGCGGAGCAGGCGGGTGGCCCGACCCACACCGAGCACCAGGACACCGGTGGCGTCGGGGTCCAGGGTCCCGGAGTGGCCGACCTTGCGCGTGCCCAGCACGCCGCGGGACTTGGCCACCACGTCGTGGCTGGTCCAGCCGGCCTCCTTGTCGATGACGGCCAATCCCTCAGGAGCCGATCCTTCAGGAGCAGGCCCCGGCACGGTCACTCCTCCTCGGAGGACAGGTCCCCGCCCGGGACGTCGCCGGCGGTGGTCGGCCCGAGATTCCGCAGGATCTCTTCGATGCGGTCGGCCGACCGGACGGTGTCGTCGACCACGAAGGTCAACGGCGGCACCCTGCGAACCCGGGCCTGGTCACCGATGGCCCGCTGCAGACGCGGACGGTGCTCGGCCATGGCCTCCAGCAGGTCGGCGTCGTCCACGTCGGAGGTCAGGAACACCCGGGCGATGCTCAGGTCCTGGTCGGTCTCCACCCCGGCGACGGTGACGAAGCCGAGACGATCGTCGTCGATGCGCTCCAGTTCCTCGGCCAGGATCCGGACCAGCAGCTCGTTGAGCCGATCGGTCCGCTGGTAGCCGCGGGTCGAACCACCGGAACGGGCCCCCCGGGCTGCTCTCCGTCCCATGGTCGCCCCTAGGTGCGGGCGATCTCCCGCTCCTCGAAGGTCTCAATCACGTCGCCGTTCTTCAGGTCCTGGTAGTCCGAGAGCCCGATGCCGCACTCGTAGCCGGACTGGACCTCGCGGACGTC
>CAYWBE010000116.1:0-5849 GCA_964456295.1 uncultured Candidatus Nemicrothrix sp. | reverse complement strand
GCCAACTTCCGAGTGGCCCCTGTGGAGCCTCCCCCACTTATCGGGTGAAGCCTCCTCTTCGAGCCCCATTTGACCCTTGTAGCCATAGGGGACAATGAAAACTGCGAACACGCCACCAAGGCGTGTTCGCAGTTTCTGCGTGCACGTGTTCGCAGTTTCGGGAAGGCAGCGCTTTTGGCGCTGCCTTTTCGGGTTTTCAGTCAATGACTAGGGGAAGCGGACGATGGGCCTGAGCCGAGTTTGGCTTTTAGTACCTCTGCGAGCATGAGAGCCTGATCGAGTGACGAGCCAACCCCACCGCGCCCAGTTGCAGCGCCTCGAAGAGGGAATGTGGTGTTCAGAGACCCGAGGCGACCGTGCGTGGATGGAGGCCCAACTCGGCCCGGACTTCTTCGAGTTCGGACAATCTGGCCGCCGCTACGACCGAAGCGAGGTACTCGATGTCGAAGTGGGCGAGATCGATGCCGTCCTGCCACTGAACGACTTCAGGTGCACCAGCCTGGGCGACTCTCATGTGCTGGTCACTTACCAGATCGAGTGCTGCGGAGCACGATCGAACCGAAGTTCGATTTGGCGCCGGACAGACACAGGCTGGACCATGGAGTTCCACCAAGGCACCCCAACCCAGCGCTGTTGAGCCCGACTAAGACCGGTTAGGTGCATCGAAATCCTCCAGGCCAACTTCCGAGTGGCCCCTGTGGAGCCTCCCCCACTTATCGGGTGAAGCCTCCTCTTCGAGCCCCATTTGACCCTTGTAGCCATAGGGGACAATGAAAACTGCGAACACGCCACCAAGGCGTGTTCGCAGTTTCTGCGTGCACGTGTTCGCAGTTTCGAGAAGGCAGCGCTCCTGGCGCTGCCTTCACGGGTTTTCGGCGGTTGGGTGGGTTGGTTTCGCCATCTTGGGGGAGTGCCCAACGCGGCCTACGACAGTGAGGGCATGGTCAGGTAGTCGAACCAGTTGCCGAGTTGACCCTCGCTCCAGGCAGTGAGGTCGGTGATGAACACCAGCAGGTAGGTGGCGGCGTACTGGGTTTCGGTCATCGAGAAGCCAACGGAGGCGACGACGGCGTTGAGGGTGTCGATGTCGGCGCCGGCGTAGACAGTGGTGACCGATTGTGCTTCGCCGATGAACGGTGCCGGCCTCGGCATGGGGAGTGCGCCTATTACAGTCTTGGGGGTCTCTGACTCGAAGCGTCAATGGCTCCAAACGGGTGCCAGAGGGGGAAGGTGACCGATGAGGGTGTTGCAGATTCTTCTCGGCCTAGCCGTGCTGGCCTACGTGACCTATTGCCTGATCACCCAAAAGGTCTGGATTCGCAAGGTGTTCGCGTGGAGAACCAGAGACGAATACCCGAAGGTCTTCCTGATGAACATCGCCCTCGGCACCCTGATCGCCGCCTGGCTGGTGGCGAGGCCGCTCCTGAACGACTGACTCCGGCCAGCTTCGACACCCGGGCAAGAAACCCCGACGATGCCCCTTCCCGCGACACGTCCCGGCGCGAACCCTGGCAAGAGCGGCACACCAGCCACCCACGGGGCCGAACGCCGCCCGGAACCCTCCCGCCGGAGTTCGATTTGGCACCGGGCGGAGAGGGACTGGAGCATGGAATTCCACCGAGGCGCCCCAACCCAGCGCTGTTGAGCCCGACTAAGACCGGTTAGGTGCATCGAAATCCTCCAGGTCAACTTCCGAGTGGCCCCTGTGGAGCCTCCCCCACTTATCGGGTGAAGCCTCCCCTACGAGTCCCATCGGATCCCAGTCGCCACACGGCGTTGACAGAACTGCGAACACGCCACCAACCAGGTGTTCGATCGGCCAGCGCCGGCGTCCAGGTCAGTCGTGCCAATCGAGGGCGGCGCGCATCGTGGTTTCGAAATCTTCGAAACTCATCGAGGTCTTGGTGGCGTCGATCAGTTCGGCGTCCGCACCAACCAGCGTTCGAAATGGCGTTGAGGGGTCAGTGGCAGCAAGCGCGATGGCGTCAGCAACGGCTTGGGGGTCGGCTGGGGGGCCGTCTCCGTCAAGGCTCGTCAACGACTCCCGAAATGCGAGGGCTCGGTCCTCGTGGGCTGAACCGGCCCAAACCGAGGGAAACACGATGTTGTCGTGAAAGTTCGTGAGGAAGCGTCCGGGTTCGATGAGATGGACTCGGAGCCCAAGGTGGGATACCTCGAAGTGGAGGGATTCGGTCAGAGCTTCAAGCGCGTGTTTTGAGGCCGCGTAGGCGCCGCTGTAGGGCGGGGCCACCCGCCCGGCGATGCTGCTCACATTTACGATCACACCGCTTCCGCGCTCGCTCCATGCTGGGAGCACCGCGCGCATGGTGCGCAGAGGACCCATGACGTTGGTTTCAAATTGACGTCGCATGAGCACATCGTCGATTTGTTCTATCGCTCCCTGCACCTCGAACCCGGCGTTGTTGACCAACACATCGATCTCGTTCGGATCAGCCAGGCATGCCTCGACCGATGCCGGGTCGGTGACGTCGAGTTGCCGGATCTCAACGGCGAGGCCCTCCTCTCCAGCAAGTCGCCGCAGGTCATCGCCCTTGGAGACGGTCCGCATCGTGGCGATCACACGATGGCCCTCACGTGCCAGGGAGAGCGCGGCCAATCTGCCAAAACCACTGTTGCTGCCGGTGATGAGGATGTTCGTCATCGTGGAACCCTACGACTCCTGCCGCACAATCATTCGAGCAGCGCGTCGGCATTCCAGCAGCGCGTCGGCCACCGCCTGTGGCTCCTCAGGAAGCAAGGCGTGGCCGGCGTCGACGACCACCACCAACGAGGTGTTCGCGTGGAGGACCAGGGACGAACACCCGAAGGCCTTCCTGATGAACATCGCCCTCGGCACCCTGATCGCCGCCCTTCCCCAGGGACACGTCCCGGCGCGGACCCTGGCATGGGCGGTGCGCCAGACATCCACGGGACCGAACGTCGCACCACCCAGGCGCTCCTGCTCTCGCCTTTGCCGGAGAACGCCCCCCTGCCGGGTCGGGGCCACGGTTCCCGGCTTGGCTAGGGTTCCGGCGCCGGGGACGACGTCGTCGCCGCACCGACATCCCGTGACGCCCCCACGGGAAGGGAGGGACACCCGTTGAAGTACGCCGCCCCGACGACGGTGGACGACGCCCGGTCGCTGCTGGCCGACAACCCCGGTTCCCGGGTGTTCGCCGGCGCCACCGACCTCGTCCCCCAGTTCCGCGGGGGGCGCCCGTCGCCCCCGCTGCTGGTCGACCTCAAGCACATCGACCGACTGATGTCGTTGACCCATGAGGACGGCCAGTGGACCGTCGGCGCCGCCCTGCCGACGTCGCAGCTCACCGGCAACGCCGGGTTCACCGCCGCCTTCCCCGGGCTCGCCGAGGCCGCCGGCCTGATCGGCTCCGACCAGATCCAGAACCGGTCCAGCCTGGGCGGCAACCTCGCCAACGCCTCGCCGGCCGCCGACTCGGTGCCCGCACTGCTCGTCAACGGCGCCCAGGCGGTCGTCGCCACCGCCGACGGGACCCGCACCGTGCCGGCCCGCGACATCGCCACCGGCCCCGGACAGACCTCACTCGCCGAAGGCGAGTTCATCATCGAGTTCACCCTGGCCGACCCGCCGGCCGGCACCGGCGACGCCTACCTGCGGATGATCCCCCGCAGCGAGATGGACATCGCCATCGTCGGCGCCGCGGTCCGGCTCACCGTGGACGGCGCCGCCGTCACCGACGCACGCGTCGTGCTCGGGGCGGTCGCCCCCACCGCCGTGTCGGTCCCCGACGCCGAGGCAGTACTCACCGGCGCCGCCCTCACCGACGGAGGCCTCGACGACGCCACCCTCGCCGCCGTAGCCGATGCCGCGTCAACCGCCTGCAACCCCATCGACGACAAGCGGGGCACCATCGCCTACCGGCGCCAGGTCGCCGGTGTCCTCGCCAAGCGGGCGGCCGCGATCGCCGCCGAACGCGCCCGGAACGGAGCCTGAGCCATGTCCCGTACCCACGTCACCTGCACGGTCAACGGCGACGAAGTCGACTTCCTCGCCGCCGACGACACCTCCCTGCTCGACGCCCTGCGGGAAGAACTCGGCCTCACCGGCGCCAAGGAGGGCTGCGGCACCGGCGACTGCGGCGCCTGCTCGATCCTCCTCGACGGCCGCCTCAACTGCTCGTGCCTCGTCTTCGCCCCTGAGGCCGAGGGTCGCGACATCGTGACCGTCGAGGGCCTCGCCGACGGGGACCACCTGCACCCCCTCCAGCAGGCGTTCCTCGAGGGCGCCGCCCTGCAGTGCGGCGTCTGCACCCCCGGCTTCCTCGTCGCCGCCAAGGCGCTCCTCGACGAGAACCCGGACCCCACCGAGACCGAGATCCGCTACGGCCTGGCCGGCAACCTCTGCCGGTGCACCGGCTACGACAAGATCGTCCGCGCCGTCCAGGAGGCGGCGGTCCAACTGAACGGAGCCGGCAAGTGACCGCCACCGAGAACCCCACCTACACCTGGGTCGGCACGCGGCCCATCCGACACGACGGCTACGACAAGGTCGTCGGCAAGGCCCGCTTCGCCGCCGACCTCGACCTGCCGGGCCAACTCCACACCGCCTACCTGCGCTCCCCCCACCCCCACGCCCGGATCCTGTCGATCGACACCGACGCGGCGGCCGCCATGCCCGGGGTCCGCGCCGTCGTGACCGGCGCCGACTTCCCCGACCTCGACCCGATGAACCCCAACTTCGACGTCTCGGTGAACGTCATGGCCCGCGACGTGGTGCTCTACAACGGCCATGCGATCGCAGCCGTGGCCGCCTCGACGCGGGCCGAGGCCCGGACCGCCGCAGCGGCGATCGACGTCGAATACGAACTGCTGCCGGCAATCCTCAGCCTCGACGAGTCGACGGCCGACGACGCCCCGCTGGTGAACGAGAACAACATCACCCGCTTCGTGGAGAGCGACGGGCCCTCCAACCTGGCGACCGTCAACGTCAACGAGCGGGGCGACGTGGAGGCCGCCTTCGCCGACGCCGACCTGGTGGTCGAGCGGGAATTCGAGACCGCCTGGGTCCACCAGGGCTACATCGAGCCCCACGCCTGCGTGGTCGACGTGGGCCCCGACGGCCGTGCCGACATCTGGGCCTCCTCGCAGGGCCACTTCATGGTCCGGGCGGTGACCGCCGCCGTCCTCGGCTGGGAGCCCTCGCGGATCAAGGTGACCCCCGCCGAGATCGGGGGCGGCTTCGGCGGCAAGACGACCATCTACCTCGAGCCCGTCGCCGCCCGTCTCTCCGAGAAGAGCGGCCGTCCTGTCAAGTCCGTCATGAGCCGCGACGAGGTGCTGCGCGCCACCGGCCCGGCACCCGCCGCCAAGGTCCGGGTCAAGATCGGTGCCACCAGCGACGGCGACCTGACCGCCATCGAGGGCTGGCTGGGCTACGCCGTCGGCAGTGCCAACGACTTCGCCGGCCTCGTCGGCGCCATGTCGGTGGCGTCCTACAAGTTCCCCAACCTCAAGCTCGAGGCGATCGGCGCCCTCACCAACACGCCCAAGACGGCGGCCTACCGGGCGCCCTCCGCCCCCCACGCCGCCTTCGCGGTCGAATCGGTCATCGACGAGATCGCCCAGCAACTCGACCTCGACCCCATCGAGATCAGGCTCCGCAACGCCGTCGTCGAGGGCGACCCGACGGCGATGGGCATGCCCCATCCCCGCATCGGCTTCGTCGAGTGCCTCGAGGCCATCCGCGACTCCGAGCACTACCGGTCGCCGGTGCCCGAGGGCGCCGCCCGGGGCATCGGCACCGGCTTCTGGTTCAACATCGGCGAGCAGTCCAGCGCCACCGTCAACCTGAACGAGGACGGCACGGCGAC